>CALZDE010000167.1 GCA_945637225.1 uncultured Selenomonadaceae bacterium | reverse complement strand
TTTTAATTCCTAGTTTTAAAGTAAGGTATTGACATTTTGTTTTTTATGGTATACAATAGCAATAACTAATTCCTAGTAAAATTCTAAGAATTAAAATGACGCAAAAATTTCGGGGGCAAAGCCCCGTTTGTATATTTTTAGGAGAGAAAAGACATGGCTGAAACATTATTAAATATCAAGGGACTTCATGCTACTGTGGCTGAACGAGATGAGGATAAGGGTGAGATTTTAAAGGGAATTGATCTCAAAATAGACAAGGGTGAAATTCATGTTATCATGGGGCCTAATGGCTCAGGCAAATCTACGTTGATGAATGTTATTATGGGACACCCTAAGTATCAGGTGACTAGTGGCAGTATTGAATTTGAAGAAAAGGATCTGCTTTCATTAAAGACCTTTGAACGTGCAAGACAGGGCATTTTCCTTTCTTTTCAAAATCCAGAGGAAATTCCTGGCATTACCGTAGAAAATATGCTTCGGAGTTCAAAGCAGGCAGTAACTGGCGAAAACCAAAAAATAATGAAGTTCCGCAAGGAATTGAAAGGTTCTATGGAAGCGTTAAAGATGGATACTTCTTATAGTCAGCGTTATATGAATGTAGGCTTTTCGGGCGGTGAGAAAAAGAGAAATGAAATTCTCCAGCTTTTGACCTTAAATCCAAAGCTGGCCTTATTGGATGAAACTGATTCTGGTCTTGATGTAGATGCAGTACAGATAGTTTCTAATGGTGTAAATCAGTTCCATAACAGCGAGAACTCTTGTTTGATTATTACTCACAATACCCGTATTCTTGAACAGTTAAAGGTAGACAAGGTACATGTGCTGATGAAGGGACGGGTTGTAGCTGAAGGTGGCCCTGAGCTTATTGAAAAAATAGATAGGGAAGGTTTTGGCTTCTTGCAGGATTCTGCGGAATAGGCTGGTGCGATTATGGAAAAGACAAAAACTTATATTGAAGATATAGAACGTACTCTCTATGACATAAAAAATGAGGACCGTTCTGTTTACAAGAGTCAGTCCGGTCTTACGGAGGATGTTGTAAGAGATATTTCAAAGCAGAAAAACGACCCTCAGTGGATGTTAGAGCACAGATTAAAGTCATTGGAGGTTTATAACAGTTTATCCCTGCCAGCATGGGGCCCTGACTTATCTGAGCTGAATATGGATAATATTGTCACTTACGTAAAGCCTGATGCCAAGCTGAGTGGAAGCTGGGACGAGGTGCCAGAGGATATTAAGAATACCTTTGACCGTCTGGGCATTCCAGAAGCGGAACAGACCTCTTTGGCTGGTGTAGGTGCGCAGTATGATTCAGAGGTAGTGTATCACAGTATTCAGGAATCACTGGTAAAGCAGGGGGTAATTTATACGGATATGGAAACTGCCCTTAGTGAATACGAGGATATCGTGAAGGAATATTTTATGAAACTTGTTCCTCCGAAAGACCATAAGTTTGCGGCTCTGCATGGTGCAGTATGGTCAGGCGGTTCCTTTGTCTATGTGCCAGAGGGCGTAAAGGTAGACATTCCGCTTCAGTCATATTTTCGCTTAAATGCCGCAGGTGCCGGTCAGTTTGAGCATACACTGATAATAGTTGAAAAGAACGCAAGTTTGCATTTTATTGAGGGCTGTTCTGCACCTAAATACAATGTGACCAATCTTCATGCAGGCTGTGTAGAGCTTTTTGTCAAGGAAGGTGCAAGACTTCGTTATTCTACTATTGAAAATTGGTCACGCAATATGATGAATCTCAATACCAAACGTGCAATCGTAGAAAAAGATGGTATTATTGAGTGGGTATCCGGCTCCTTCGGTTCTCATATTTCCATGCTATATCCTTGCAGTATTCTTCATGGTGAAAATGCCCGTTGTGAATTTACTGGTGTTACTTTTGCTTCTAAGGGACAGGAATTAGATACTGGTGCGAGTATCATTCATGCCGCACCTCACACATCAGCGAACGTAAGTACGAGAACTATTTCAAAGGCAGGTGGTAAGGCCACTTATAGAAGTGCGGTGAAGGTGACAAGGAATGCTCCCTTTGCTAAATGCTCTGTAAACTGTGAATCACTCATGCTCGATGATATCTCCCGTTCCGATACCCTGCCCGCTATGGATATTGAGGGTGACGAGGCGGATATCGGCCATGAGGCTACTATTGGCAGAATCAGCGATGAGGCGATATTTTATCTGATGTGCCGAGGTATAAGCGAGGACGAGGCTCGTGCTATGATAGTACGTGGTTTTGTGGAGCCAATCGCTAAGGAATTGCCGTTAGAATATGCCGTTGAGATGAATAATCTTGTCAATATTGAATTAGAAGGTACAATAGGCTGAGGGGGTGCTAGTATGGCAGAGAAAATTTTTAGTGAAATACCAATGCGTACCTGGCACTGGCTGGGGGTTAATGAAGCAGGCATTGAAGAAAATGTTTTGTTAAATCCAGTAAAAAAGACCTTAGAAGTGCCAGCAAATTCAGAAAATGATTTGACGGTAGTATATAAGGAAGATAATTACGGTGACATAAGCATAAAAGTTGGTGAGAACAGTTGTTTGAAATTGACACAGGTACAGCTTTTGCCAGTAGAAAAGGACCATGCCAACGAGGTTACTGTTATTTTGGCAAAGGGTGCTCATTTAGAAATGGCGGTAGTGGAAGCTGGTGCCAAGAAAACGGTTTCCAAGGTAAAGGTGGTATTAGAAGGCAACAACTCCAAGGCGGATGTTTCTGTTTTGTACTTTGGCGATGAAAAACGTCATATAGACCTTAATTACGTCATGGAGCAGAAGGGAAGAAATACGGAAGCAAATCTCAATGTGTATGGTGCTCTGATGGACGAATGCCGTAAGGTTTGCCGAGGTACATTGGATTTTCAGCGTGGCTCAAAGGGCTCAAAGGGATATGAAAAGGAACAGGTGACGGTGCTTTCAGGCAAGGTAAGAAACAGCAGTATTCCAATTATGCTATCGGGGGAGGATGATGTTGATGGCCATCATGCGGTATCTATCGGAAAAATTGATGAAGAAAAGATGTTCTATTTAATGAGCCGTGGCCTGGATTTAAAAGAATCAAGAAGATTAATAGTGGAAGCGGCGTTTAATCCTGTTTTAGATAAAATAGCTTCTGAGGAATTGCGTGATGAAATAGATAGTTATATCAAGGGGAGGTTAGGAAAGAATGAATAAAGAGGATTTTCCACTTTTAAAACAGAACATGAATGGCTATCCTATCGCCTATTTGGATAACGGTGCTACTACTCAGAAGCCGGAAAGTGTAATCAAGGCAATTACAGATTATTACAAAAGTCAGAATGCTAATCCACATCGTGGTGCTTACGAATTAAGTATGACAGCTACGGAAATTTATGAGAACACACGTATTAAAACACAGAAATTTATAAATGCAGAAAAGTCATGTGAGATCATATTTACCAAGAATGCTACGGAGTCCTTAAATCTTGTTGCTTATAGCTATGGCATGAATAATATCAATGCTGGTGATGAGGTGGTGATAGCCATTTCTGAGCACCATTCCAACCTTGTACCCTGGCAGCAGATTTGTAAGATGAAGGGCGCAGTTTTAAAGTATATCTACCTTGAAGCTGATGGTAATTTGTCGAAAGAGGATATTGAAAACAAGATAACCGAAAAGACAAAAATCGTTGCGGCAGCACAGGTTTCTAATGTTTTGGGATTGGTAAATCCAGTTAAGGAAATTGCCAAAAAAGCACATTCAGTCGGTGCAGTTATAGTGGTGGATGGTTCCCAGAGCACACCGCATATGAAGGTTGATGTACGTGATATAGACGCTGACTTTTTCGTGTTCTCAGGTCACAAATTATTAAGCCCAATGGGAATAGGTGTTCTGTATGGAAAACGTGATTTATTAAATGCCATGCCACCATTTTTGATGGGCGGTGATATGATAGATTATGTGGAAGAACAGCATACTGAATTTGCAGAATTGCCTGCTAAATTTGAAGCTGGAACGCAAAATGTAGGTGGTGCGGCAGGACTTTCAGCGGCGATTGATTACTTAGAGAACATAAGTTTTGATAAAATTGAAAGAGCAGAAAAGGATTTAGTAGAGTATGCACTGCCTAGATTGAGGGAATTGGATTTTGTTGAGCTTTACGGGTGTGACAGCAAGCAGGATAATAAGACGGGCATTATCACCTTTAATATAAAGGATGTTCATCCGCATGATGTGGCTACTGTTATGGACGCATACGGTGTAGCAATTCGTGCCGGTCATCACTGTGCTCAGCCTTTAATGCAGTATCTGAAGCAGAACGCTACGTGCAGGGCAAGCTTTTATTTCTATAATACAAGAGAAGATGTGGACAGGTTTATTATGGCATTGAAAAAGGTAAGGGAGGTTCTTCATCTTGGGTAATGGTTTGGATAGCATATATACAGAATTAATAGCAGAGCATAGCCGTTCAACTGAAAATAAACATCATTTAGATTGTCCGAGCATATGTTTGAAAGGCAGAAACCCCAGCTGTGGCGATGAAATATCCTTAGAGTTTCAGGTTGAAGATGGGATTATCAAAGACGCATCTTTTGTAGGCATAGGGTGTGCCATATCTCAGGCTTCTACATCAATAATGATAGATTTGATAAAGGGCGAGCCAGTAGAAAAAGCAAAACACTTGGCAGAGCTTTTTTTGAAAATGATAAAAAGAGAAATCACTGACGAGGAAGAACTAGAGGAATTAGACGAAGCACTGGCACTGAAAAATATTGCTAACATGCCAGCAAGGGTGAAATGTGCGGTACTTTCCTGGCATACCTT
>CALZDE010000166.1 GCA_945637225.1 uncultured Selenomonadaceae bacterium | reverse complement strand
TATAATAATAAATAGAAATAAACAGTAATTCTAGGGGAGTGTTTTGTGTGAGCGTAGATGTTATGTCCATAGCAGAGGAAATTATAAAGGGACGCAGATTAAATAGAGATGAAGACCTTGGCTGGCTTTTAGAAGCAGAGTTATCTGAATTGCAGGCAGGAGCGTTTTTACTGCAAAAGCATTTCCGGGGCAATCATATAGATTTATGCACCATAGTAAATGGCCGTTCCGGTCGTTGCAGTGAAAATTGTAAATACTGCGCACAGTCTGCTTATCATCATACAGGTGTAGAAGAATATCCTCTTATGAGCAAGGAGGAGCTTTTCCGTCATGCCAAAGCAAATCAGGAGGGCGGTGCAAACAGATTTTCTATCGTTACCTCTGGCCGTGCTTTAAGCGGTAAGGAATTTGAAACCGTCTTAGAAGCATACAAAGAAATGAATGATACACTGTCAATTCATCTTTGTGCATCACATGGCATTCTCACAGAAGAACAGCTTCAGAAGCTTTATGAGGCAGGTGTCCGTCAGTATCATCACAATATTGAAACGTCTAAGAGATATTTTCCTGAAATCTGCACCAGTCATACATATGATGACCGTATCAAAACCATTAAGCTTGCACAGAAGGCGGGCTTAAATGTATGCTCTGGCGGTATTATCGGCATGGGCGAAACATGGGCTGACCGTATTGATATGGCAATTAGCTTGTCAGAATTAAATATAAAATCTATTCCTATAAATTCTCTGATGGCAATTCCTGGTACAAAATTGGAGGGTATGCCACCTCTGTCCGGTGATGATATCCTGCGCACAATTGCACTGTTCCGCTTTATAAATCCAGAGGCGGATATACGTATGGCGGCTGGCAGAAAGTTGATGCCGGAAAATGGAGCTACTGCTTTTAAGGCTGGTGCTTCTGCTTCTATCACAGGAAATATGCTGACTACCTCTGGTACTACTATGAAGGATGATTTGGAGATATTGAAAAAATTAGGTCTGACTAATGCTGAAAACTAAAATTGAATAGTGAATTTTTAGAGTCTGCTGATGGTCTGTCGGCAGGCTCTATTTGACATTGTGTGCTAAATATGTTATATTGTACAAGTTTGAAGAAATAAATATCTTTTCAGAAAGAAGGATTTATATGAGTGAAAAGAAAAAGACATCTGTTGAGGTGCCACAGGACGTAGATAGTGCGGCGCAGAATGCTATCAATAAGAGTGCCGCTTCTGGTGCGAACCGCAAACAGCTGATTCTCTGGATGGGTGCACTTGTTTTAGGTGGTATTTTAGGCTTCATGGGCAGTGAACTGCTTAACGAATTTTTTAATTTTGTAGCTACTGTGTTCACTAAGCTGTTCCAGGCTGTAGCAATTCCTACCATCGCATTATCTATTATTACTACATTGTGTAAATTAGGTGCGAAGAAGAATACAGGCCGTATTTTTGAAAGGGCGTTGACCTATACATTTTTGACTACAATCTCTGCGGCGGCAGTAGGTATGTTCCTGTATATATGGGTAGCACCTGAGAATTTGCCAGAGGAAATAGTGGGGGCGGCTGTTTCAAGCGTTCCTTTGGAAAAGCTGGGTTCTCTTTCATATTATGACCATTTCCTGTCTGTTATTCCAAATAATCTCTTAAAGCCTTTCATTGAGGGCAATGTACTTTCTGTTGTTATGATTTCTGCCGCTATGGGTATGGGACTGGCTTTCATGCCAAAGACAGAAAATCAGAAGGCATTAGTTAAAGCTTTAAATGGTTTGCAGGAATTATTATTTACTTTAATTCGTGGTATTATAACTATTCTGCCAATAGGTATCGTGGCTTTTGCGGCACAGCTCTCTGCTCAGATTGAGGCTGGTGTGGTTTTAGGCTCCTTAGGAAAATATGTCCTGGTTGTTATTGGCGGTAACTGCATTCAGTTCTTTATAATTTTGCCATTGTTCCTCTTGGCACGTGGCTTAAATCCGATGACTGTTTTCCGTCAGATGTCACCAGCGGTAGCAGTAGCACTTTTCACCAAAAGTTCTGCCGCAACACTCCCTGTAACTCTTTCTTCTGCTGAAAACAATATGAAGGTAAATCCTGCAATTTCCCGTTTTGTTCTGCCAATCTGCACCACTATCAATATGAATGGCTGTGCGGCATTTATCCTTGTAACTTCACTTTTCATGCTTCAGAATGCAGGCTATGAGCTGACTATGGGTACCATGGTATCATGGCTGTTTGTTTCTGTTCTCATGGCAGTAGGTAATGCAGGCGTGCCAATGGGCTGTTATTTCCTGACACTTTCCCTGATGTCTTCTGTCGGAGCACCACTTGGAATTATGGGTATCATCCTGCCAATCTACGCTATTATTGATATGATTGAAACTGCTGAAAACGTATGGTCTGACTCTACCGTATGTGCTATGGTAAATAATGACTTGAAGGATAAATTAGGCGATTCTTTTAACAGTTTGCAGTAATAAAAATAAAAAATAGCCATGAAAAGTCTTGCATTGTGACCGTATATATGGTACTATATAAGTATTATGTATGTTCGGAAATGGAGGACGTTTTTATGGCAAAGGATTTAAGCTATTACATGAATTTACCATATAATATGATTATGGAGAGAGCGGAAGATGGCGGCTGGATGGGCTACCTTTTGGAACTGAAGGGTTGTACTGCTGAGGCAGACAGCCGTGAGGAACTGCTTCGTGAGCTGGATCATGCAAAGCTGAACTGGATTGAGGATGCTCTTGATGAGGAGCGTTATATACCTGAGCCTTTGAAGTCAGAGGGCTACAGCGGAAAGTTCAATCTGCGCATTCCAAAGAGCCTGCATCAGAAGCTTGCTATTGCTGCCCGTCAGGAAGGTGTCAGCCTCAATCAGATGGCACTTTATCTCATTTCTAATGGCTTAAGCGGTAAATAAGATTTTTAGTTAATATTTCCATAAAAAGAAGGACCCGTCAGCTTTGGCAGGTCCTTTTTGCTATATGTTTTATTGTGTTATTACAGCATGTGAGCGCGGAGTTCCTCACCGGATAATGGGGAAAGGTAAGCTGGTGCAATATCAAATACGGTCTTACAGCCGTTTACGCCCTCATTGTGCAGGCGGTTGATAGCACGTGCAAATGCTAAGATTACAGAAGAGGTAAACTCTGGGTTGGAATCAAGCTTCAGGCTATACTCGATAACGTGCTTGTTTTCACCGTTGAAGCCAGTAGAGCCAGTACGGAATACGAAACCGCCATGTGGAATACCGCTGTGGTTAGCCTGTAATTCTTCCTCAGAAATGAAGTGAACAGTAGTGTCATAATCGGAGAAGTAGTTAGGCATTTCCTTAATTTCCTTCTCAATAGCAGCGAGGTCAGCACCTTCTTCAGCTACTACGAAGCACTCACGCAGATGCTTCTGACGGGTGGTCAGCTCTGGGTTTTCACCGTTACGAACAGATTCAAGAGCAGCGTCAACAGGAATGGTGTACTGCTTGCCGTTCTTAACGCCCTTTACACGACGGATTGCATCGGAATGTCCCTGGCTTACGCCCTTGCCCCAGAAAGTATAATCATTGCCCTGTGGCAGAACTGCATTTGCATAGAGACGGTTCAGAGAGAACATACCTGGGTCCCAGCCACAGGAAATCAGAGCGATGTGTCCGTTTTCCTTAGCTGCCTTATCTACATTTGCAAAATGCTCTGGAATGCGAGCGTGAGTATCGAAGCTGTCGATTACGTTGAACAGTTTTGCCATCTCAGGAGTCTGCTCTGGCAGGTCAGTTGCAGAACCACCGCAGAGAACCAGTACGTCAATCTCGGAAGCATGAGCTGCGGCATCAGCGATATTATAAACCTTTACGCCCTCGGTCTGTACCTTAACGGTGGAAGGGTCACGGCGGGTAAATACAGCTACCAGCTCCATATCATCATTCTGGCGGACAGCGGCTTCAACGCCACGGCCTAAGTTACCATAACCATAAATTGCAATTCTCATTGTCTATCTTTTCCTTTCAAAAATATAATTTCTTAGTGGAATTATTTTTTTATCCCCGTATATTATATCATAAAAAACTGCATAGTAATAGGGGTTAGTAATGTATACATTATTAATAGTTGGGATTTTTTAGCTTGTAAATGATACAAATGTATGGTAAAATTAATTATGGAGATATTTGGTGTGCCGGTACTCCCTGCTTCTGGGGAGGTGGTAAAAATGAGTTTATATGAAAAAATATAATTGGTGATAAGTATTATGACACTTATTTTTACTGCTATTGCAGCGTTGAAATAATTTAGAAACGCAAAAACCGGCCATTCGCACTGACCGGTTCTTGTTGTGTTAAAGTAATTTTATTCCGTAGGGAACCGGCTCGCACTACCGGATATCTCCCTTATTTGTATTAATTATAGCATATTTTTATATAAAAATCAAGAAAATTTCATGAGGGGGCTGGTATTATGTCACGGGAAGAACGGGAAATTTATCGCAACGAATTGGCAAAAAGACAGCAGGTTATTAAAGACGCTAAATTACCAGTTATTGTTCTTTTAGAGGGCTGGGGTGCTTCAGGCAAGGGAAGTGTTTTAGCCAGCATGGTCAGCTATATGGACCCACGTTTCTTCAAGGCTCATAACATGGATGTTTTTACTGAGGAGGAGAAAAGAAAGCCATTTTTGTACAGACATGCTCTCCGTATACCATTAAAGGGACAGTTTGCCTTTTATGATGGTGCGTGGATGGCAGATGTTACCAGCTCTTACCTGCATGGGTATATTGATGAAAAGGAATACGAAAAGCGCGTTGAAAGTATTATTAACTTTGAACGTCAGCTGAGGGATAACGGCTATCT
>CALZDE010000165.1 GCA_945637225.1 uncultured Selenomonadaceae bacterium | reverse complement strand
AGAAGGCGGAATTTATGACATGGCAGCAGGAACTAATTGAACAGCAGGAAATTGGCAAGGAAAAAGCTGAATTAGATAGTATTATAAAACTCCTCAAGAAGAATAAATCTATTGAAGAAATAGCTGAATGGCTTGATTTTACAGTTGAGCGTGTAAGTATGGTAGCTAAGGCAAATGGCTTTGCCTGATTATTAAAAAAAAGATGATAATCATTATTATTATCATTAACCCTTGACTTTTAGTTTTTAAATGTGATATAATATTATTATTGAGAATGTTTATCTATAACGACTAAGAGATGTCCCCCACTTCTATAAGTGGCGGGTACCTTATTCTATAAACACGGTGGAGCATATCTCCATCGTCGTTGAAACGCTGTCATAGGAAGAAAATGCTTGTTGCATTTTCATGATTGAGGGCGTTATAATTAGTTATTGCATTTTCTATGAAAAATATGATAAAATGAGAGGTAACGTTTTTTAATTTAGAAACGCAAACCCGGATTTTCAGGAGGTATAGTCAGTGAAAAAGAAATTAGCCCTTGTGGTAGGGCTTTTGTGCTGTTCCATTCTTACAGGTACGGCATTTGCAGCAAGTAATGATGTTAAGGGAATTGTGGCTCCTAAGCAGGATACCCGTCAGGTATATAAAGTAGAAAAGATGATACAGGTTGATGAAAACAATGTATCTAAGGGCAGAGGTACACTTCATGGCACGATGGCTTTCGTCAGGGAGGATGCTACGGAAGATGATGCCATTAAGGAGATAGGTACCAGACTTTTGAACCGTGGCGATTATATTGGTGTTCATACTCTTAACAGTGAAGAAGAAGCGTATATCATTATTTCTGGCACAGGTCTTTATACCAATAGCAAAACTGAGACTATCGTGACTAAGGGCGATGTAGCTATGGCTCGTGTAGGTCAGTCTCATGGCCTTCGCAATATCGGTTATGATCCTCTTGTATTTATTACTGTAATTGCCAAGAATGAAGGCAATGCGGCTGTATGGACTGATACCAGCGGAGAATATTCTCATATCAGAGAGTTCCGTGGTGAGGTAGCTTTGCAGAGAGAAGCAGAGCGTCAGGCAGAGGTACAGCGTGCAGAAGCTCAGATAAAGCAGGATGCAATAGATAAGAAGCTGGCTGAGAAGAAGGCAAGAAAAGAAGCTAAGGAAAGGGCTAGACAGGAAAAGAAGGCAAGAGAAGAAGCTGCAAGACAGGCAAAGAAAAACAAAATGCCAGTAGCAGATAATGTCAGCAATACAGTAGTTACCCCTGCTAATGCTGCGGATAAGAAAAATAAAAATGATTCTGAGAAAAAGAATAGAAATTCTCAGCAGGATAAAGACAGAAATTCCCAGTTGAGAGAAGCACAGGCAGAGGAAGCTGTTTGGGAAGCTAAGCAGAAGGCTAAAATCAGTGAGGCAAATCAGAACAGCAGTGGCGATTTCTTTGCAATTTAATGAAAAAAAATAAAAATTTTGGGGCTGGCAAAACCGCTTTGTCAGTCTCTTTTTTATTGCCGAAAGAAGTATTTTTCTGAATATTTTTTACTGTGTATAGTGCCCTGTTCATGGCTTTCAATAGTATTGACACATATATATTTCAGTGGTATACTGATTACAATTGACTATTGCAAATGTACAGTTTTAGAGTATACTTTGAAAGAAGCGTGTTGTATTTTGAGTTGTGATATAGTAAATACTGATGTCGTCATTGTTGGCACAGGTGCAGCTGGTCTTTTTTGTGCGTTAAGTCTGCCAGAAACAATGAAAATCTGTATGATAACCAAGCAGAAGGCTGATGAATCTGATTCCTTTTTAGCTCAGGGCGGTATATGCATGCTGAGAGGCGAGGAAGATTATGAAAGCTACTTTGAGGACACCATGAGAGCAGGTCATTATGAAAATGACGAAAAGGCTGTAGAATTGATGATTCGTTCTTCTAACAGCGTTATTCGTGAGCTGCTGCGTTATGGTGTACGTTTTGAGAAGAATGCTGACGGTGCGCTGGATTACACCAAGGAAGGTGCTCATTCCCGTCCACGTATTCTTTTCCATGAGGATATTACAGGCAAGGAGATTACCTCAACCCTCTTACGTCAGGCACAGTCCCGCAAGAACATCGAGATTCGTGAATTCACTACAATGGTGGATTTAGTAACAGAAAATAATACCTGCAGTGGTGTTGTCTGTGTAGCAGAGGATGGCACCCGTTACGTTATCAACGCAGATAATGTAGTTTTGGCAAGTGGCGGTATCGGTGGTCTGTATCAGCATTCTACCAACTTCCCTCATATTACTGGTGACGGTCTGGCTATTGCAATTAAGCATAATGTAGAAGTGGAGCATGTAGATTATGTACAGATTCACCCTACTTCACTTTATTCCACTAAGCCAGGCAGAAGCTTCCTGATTTCTGAATCTGTTCGCGGAGAAGGCGCAGTACTTCTTAACAAGAACAAGGAGCGTTTCACCGATGAATTACAGCCTCGTGATGTAGTAAGCAAGGCTATTTTAGCACAGATGGAAAAAGATGGTACCGATTTTGTCTGGGAGGATATGCGCCCTATCGGTGAGGAAACCATTCTTCAGCATTTCCCTAACATCTACAAGCACTGTCTTGAAGAAGGCTATGATGTATTAAAGGAGCCAATCCCAGTAGTACCTGCCCAGCATTACCACATGGGCGGTATCAAGGTAAATCTTGCCAGCCGTACCTCTATGAATGATTTGTACGCAGTAGGCGAGGCAAGCTGTAATGGTGTTCATGGCAAAAACAGATTAGCCAGCAACTCCCTGTTGGAGTCTTTAGTATTTGCTCAGAGAGCCGCAGATGATATTGTATATGGTATTAACCACGTAGATGCTGATGTTGAAAAGGTAGATATGTCTGCTTATGATGATTTAGACAGCGTATTTGCTGAGTACAAGGAAAATATTTTTGGTGAGATGGAAAGAGAGCGTACAAACAATGACTGATATTACAATGAAATTGAATGTAGATAATCTGATTATGATGGCTTTGCAGGAAGATATTTCCAGCGAGGATGTATCTACCAATGCTGTAATGCCAAACTATCAGAAGGGTACTGTAGACTTAATCTGCAAGCAGAGCGGTATCATTGCTGGTCTTGACGTATATGCAAGAGTATTTACCCTGCTTGACGATAAGACTGAGATAGAGTTCAACTGCAAGGATGGCGATGAAGTAGAGAACGGACAGCTTATCGGTACTGTAAAGGGCGATATCCGCGTACTTCTTTCCGGTGAGCGTGTAGCACTCAATTACCTTCAGCGCATGAGCGGTATTGCAACCTATACTCATGAGGTAGCAAAGCTCTTAGAGGGCACTAAGACTACTCTGCTGGATACCAGAAAGACTACTCCAAACTGCCGTATTTTTGAAAAGTATGCTGTACGTATCGGTGGTGGCTGTAACCACAGATATAATCTTTCCGATGGCGTTCTGCTGAAGGATAATCATATCGGTGCGGCAGGCAGTATCACCAATGCTGTAAGAATGGCAAAGGAATATGCTCCATTCGTAAGAAAGATTGAAGTTGAAGTAGAGTCTTTAGATCAGGTAAAGGAAGCTGTAAACGCTGGTGCAGACATCATCATGCTGGATAACATGAACAATGAGCAGATGAGAGAAGCTATTGAGTTTATTGCTGGACGTGCAGAAACAGAATGCTCTGGCAATGTAACAAGAGAAAACATCGCTCGTCTTGTAGACCTGGGTGTTGATTATGTATCCAGTGGTGCACTCACCCATTCCGCACCAATTATGGATCTTTCTATGAAGAATTTACATGCAATTTAACTGCTGACAGTATTGCATATGGTATTATTGAGAGAGTGGAGTGTATTATGACAATTCAGGAGATAAAGGCGGAGATATTACGCCTAAAGAAAGAAAAAGATTTCTGTATTCTTGTCCATGCTTATCAGGGGCAGGAAATACTGGAAATTGCAGATTATGTTGGTGATTCCTACGGTCTTAGCGTAGAAGCAAGCAAGGATTCTCACAAGAACATAATTATGTGCGGTGTCCGTTTTATGGCAGAAACCTGCAAGGTATTATCCCCAGAAAAGAAAGTATACTTGGCAAATCCAGTAGCGGGCTGTCCTATGGCAGACCAGATAGATTTGGAAAAGCTGGCTGAGCTGAAGAAGCAGTATCCTGGCTATGCAGTTGTAGCCTATGTAAATACCACTTCTGAGCTGAAGACTGGCTGTGATGTTTGTGTAACTTCTGCTTCTGCTGTTGAAATCTGCAAAAAGCTGGATGCAGATAAAATCCTGTTTGTTCCAGACCAGAATTTGGGAAGCTACGTAGCACAGAATATTCCAGAAAAGGAATTTGCATTCTTCAACGGCTGCTGTCCACGTCATTTTGCTATGACCGCACAGGATGTAGAGAAGGCAAAGGCACTCCACCCAAATGCAGTATTCCTCGTTCATCCAGAATGCCGTCCAGAGGTAGTGGCTCAGGCAGATTATGTCGGTTCTACCACAGGCATTATGAAGTATGCTAGAAATTCAGATGCAAAAGAATTCATAATTGGTACTGAAAATAGTATCGTTGAGCATTTGCAGTTTGAATGCCCAGATAAACAGTTCTATCCATTATCCGTAGCACTGACCTGCATGAATATGAAGGTAACAACGCTGATGGATGTTTACAACGTACTGAGAGGCGTTGGCGGTGAAGAAATAGAACTTTCTGATGATATCATCAAGGGTGCGAAGAAATGCATTGACCGCATGATTGAATTAGGCTGATGTATCATAGAATAATTCTTGAAATTTAATAGAATTGATATTTTCGAAGACTCCACTTTTGGGTGGAGTCTTATTTTTTATATAACAAAGTATACAAACC
>CALZDE010000164.1 GCA_945637225.1 uncultured Selenomonadaceae bacterium | reverse complement strand
ATGTACATAGTGAAGCCAGCAATCTGACCGCTAACACCAGCAGTAGAAGCAGAAATAGTGATACCAGTCTCACCAGAAGCAGTATATACAGTATTACCAGAACCATCCTTACCGATAGTAGAAGTAACACCTCCACCAATACCAGCACCAGTAATCCTCAACTCACCACCAGTCAGCGTAGAAATAATCTTACCTAACTGACCATCAGAACCAACCACCATGCTAGAAGTATGGGTAGCACCATCCTTTACATAGGAAATGGTTACAGTATCAGTAGAATGAATGTTCAGGCTATCACCAGAACGGCTCCTCAAATCAGTCAGACCAGAAGCAGAAGCAGTAGCAGTATTCAGGCTGATGTTAGTCATTGCAGTAGTGGTTGCAGTGGTTCCCTTAGACTTAGAACCATCTACCAGATACTGGCCATTGAAGGTTACATTTGCGTTGTCGTTGATCTGGTCGATAGACTGATCTAACTCCTTCTGAATGGTTGCGCGGTCTGCATCAGTGTTGGTGTCGTTGGCTGCGTTTACTGCCTTCTCCTTCATGGTCTTCAGGATCTCTACAGTAGAGCTTACAGCACCCTCAGCTACCTTCATCATGGAAGTACCGTTCTGAGCATTAGCATTTGCCTGATTCAGAGAACGGATGTTAACACGCATCTTCTCAGAGATTGCATAGCCGGAAGCATCATCAGCAGCGCTGTTGATCTTCATGCCAGAAGCTACCTTCTTTAAGCTCTTGGACAGAGCGTTAGTGTTAGTGTTCAGGGTGTTCAGAGCGGACAGAGCGCTCATGTTGTTCTTTACTACCATTGCCATGATAATTTCCTCCTTGGAATTGTAAATTAAATTTATAAGACTACGGTTGGACTGCCGTGTCTTTCTCAACTGTATCATCCTTCCGTGGATAATACCAGTATAAGCTCGCTTACATTAATATTATCGAAGTCTGATGGTGTGTACTTAAGTACAAAAAAGAATATTTTAACATATTTTTTGAAAAAATAAAGAGGATATTACAGATAAACCTCCGCAATATCCCCTTCTGTTTAATATTCTCTGTTAAACACGTTGCCTGCTGGCATATAGCCAGTAATGTCATAGGACTTTACAGCCATATTCTGCCGTTTTGACTTATTGAGCCATGTCTTTGCCTTGTAAATAATCTGCATATCCATAGGCTTTATCTGCTCGCGGATTGCCATTCCTGCTTCTGTTTTACCGAAAACATGAGGCTCCATTTCCTTTAGCAGATTCATTAACTGGTCTCTTTGCGCTACCAGCTTCAGGAAATTGTCTATATCCTGCTGATTAATATACTTTAGAAGTTCTTTAGTGAGCTCCAGATACTTTTCCCAAAGCTGCTGCTCAGTGTACTGCGGCATCGTTCTCTCAATGCCTATAACTGGCATTTCTACGTCCTGCTGTGGCATAATCCCCATCATAACACCTTCTTATGCCCTGTCACTGTTTGCCTTCTCTGCCCTGGCAATCTTCATAGCCTGAGCCCAGGCATCACGAAGCTCGCGGATAATTCCCTGTGCCTCAACAACCTTCTCAGGATCACTTTTCATGTTGCCCTCTACAAGTCTATTATAGCAATATTCATAGAGAGGGAACAGCTGATGGGATATATCGTACTTCATATCCAAAGTTACCTGAAATTCAGAAATAATCGCCTGTGCCTTTTGAAGAGCAGTATTAGTCTTCTCAAAGTCCTTCTTCTCCATAGCATCCAAGCCTTCCTGCATAAACTTCAGGCAACCGTTATAAAGCATCAATGTCAATGCTTCTGGTGTAGCTGTCATTATCTGCTGTCTTTTGTAAGCTTCAGCCTTGTTGTTAATCATGAAAATTCTCCCCTACTTATTGCCTTTACCTATTTTAGTTGCCACTGATATAATTCATCTGTGCACCCAATCTTGCCAATGCCATCTCCATACTGTCATACTTCTTGTAAAGAGCATTCTCAAAAGCATTCATCTGAGTCTTAAAGGTACTCATTCTTGTCTGAAGATTAGTGATCAGCTTTCCTAAATAACTCTGGTCGTTAGTTTCCTTAGATGTTCCCGCTAATTCCTCTACCTTAGACTTAAAGTCTCCCATAGTATTATAGAGACGAGTCGCAATACCTGAACCCTGATAATCCAGCTTCTTCTGAGAATTAGTCAATTTATTTTTATTAGTAGAACCTGCAATATACGCACTATCCTGATCGGAAGCAAAAATCTGATATACGCAGTCTGGGTCATCAGCTAATGCCTTCTGCAGTTTATCTACGTCAAGGGTAATATGTCCCTTGATAGTAGAAGAAGATATACCAATAGCTGATGCAGAATTATACTTACTGTCTACACCATCAACCGGTGTATAAATAGCCTCACGCATCTGGCTTACCATGGTACGCAACTGGTCATTATGATAAAGCAGGCCGGACTTTGCCTTTTCATTCCATTTCTTTACCTGCTCCTCAGTCATCTGATCTTGCTGAGTCTGTGTAAGAGGCTTAAAGTCAGAATACTTTGGCTCCTCCAGCTTCTCATTCAAGTAATCCAGCATTTCATTGTATGCATTGACGAAATTACTTACATGCTCAACAATTTTTTCTGTATCCTGTGTTACGCTGACAGTGGTAGATGCACCATTAGTTACGCCTGTGAAATTATAGGTAACACCCGCAATGGTCTTCTTATTAGAATCTAGAGTATAATCTCTGCCGTCTATTTTTACCTTGGCATCTACACCAGATAAGCTGTAGCCTGTCGTACCAGCAGAGGAACCACTGGTAAAGGTCTTTTTAACACCAGAACTATCCTCAAAGCCAGCCTTATTGAGTAAAGTCGCTGATACCTCATCCCTTGCCTTTACGTTTACAGCACCACTAGTATTACCCAATGTCAGTTTGTGGGTAACATTGTCATAGGATGATGTCATCGTGGTATCGGAACCAGCAGCAGCAATGCCTGCACTAATCTTGCTGGCAATATCCGACATAGTAGCTGTGCCATCTGCAATTTCCTTATAGGAATACTTTACATTGATTGTAGTTTTGTCACCATCGCTGACATCAAAGGCAAGTGCTTCTGCGTTGGCATCTACTACAGTAGCAGTGCTGATATCTGGAGAATTGACCGTAGCCTTATAATACTTGGTACCATCCTTTGCTAAAGCCTGAGATGGATCTGTCAAATTTGCGTTATAATCGTCAATCTCAGCCTCAGTCATTTCTTCTGAAGTTACACCTTCAGTACCTAATGCATCAAGCTCTGTCTGAGTCAGGCCATTATATGGTGTAGAAATTTCAGCGGTATATGTCATGTAATAAGTCTTAGAACCATCTGTCTTTAACTTTTCGGTAGAAAGCCTATTGTCATCAATATACTGATTATACGCAGCAATATCCGCAGCGGACATTTCCTTTACCTTGAAGCCAAGGGTATCGTAGTCATTCAAGGACTCACTGTTCATGCCAGTAGTAGACATATCTGAAGCACCTACAGAGAAATCGCCTATTGCTGTAAGTGTCTCTGTATTGCCATCATAAGCGGCCAAATTCATGCGGTTTAATAAATCTGCACCTGTATCATCATTAGCAGAAATACCGATAATACTCTTACTGCCGGAATTTTTTGCATAAATAGCAAAGGTATCATTTACACTGTCATAATTTCCCTGTAAAGATACACCAGAGCTTGCAATAGCAGAAGCAAAGTCATTCAAGGACTTATCACCGCCAAAAATCTCCTCGTAGGTATACTTTATTGTACCGGAGTTTTCACCATCATTGAAACTGATGGATAAAGCAGTATCAGAACCCTTAACATCCTTAGTAGTTCCATCTGGATTTGTTACCTTATAGGTATTGACTTCCTTACCTTCTACGGTAGTTTTTCCTGTTTTAGTAAAATCCTTATACAGTATATCTCTCAGATAAGGGCTGGTCTTTTTGGTAATATCGGTAGAAGCTCTTTCGACAGTTTTTCCATTGTCTGTCATCATGTACGCATTAGTAGCCACCTGAGATACCTGTACATTATGCGTCATAGCGGCAGCTGCACCATTTGCTGTAGCTGTTACTACGTTTGGATTGCCACTGCTTGCCTTCATCGCATTCATGTTGGACTGCAGTTTAAAGGTAGACAGTGTATTCTGATAATCCTTATACTTATCATAAATTGTGGACCATTCTTCCTTCAGCCAGGTATTAGTAGTCTCAGTCTGCTGCATCTTGTTCAGCTGATTCTGCTTGCTGATCATACCTACCTTTACTAAGGATTCAATATCCAAGCCTGAACCTGACAGGCCATATATTCCGTTTGCACCCATTACTCTCGCCTCCTCGCAAGAAGTTCACTATGCTTTCTTATCTAAGAAAGCGCCCAGCCATTCCTGAGCCTTAATCATACCGTCAATCATTTCCTCTGGCGGATATTCTTTGATTACTTCGTTGGTTTCCTTGTTTACCATACGGACAGACATCACGTCTACTTCCTTATGATACTGGAATTCCAAATCACAGTTCAGCTTGCCCATCAGCTCATTGAGCTCTTTCGTCATTTCACTGACAAATTCTTCATTAAGGCCATCAAGGGCTTTTCTGTCTTCTTCATTGATTTCATCATAATTTCCATAATGATCAGATATCTCCGCTGGATTATCACGCCTTGCCTGCGCTACATTACTTGCTGAAGAATAGCCCCTGTACTTATTTTTAGCTTTACTGCTCGTCTCAGTGACAGCATCTGCATTATGCACATTGCTTTTGGAAACTCTGGAACTGGAATTTCCTCTATCCATCGCAGAAACTACCACAGCGGCGGCAGCTAAGTCTTGAATCTTAGCTTTCATAAGAATATCCCTCCATAGAATTTTATTCTTTCTTCACTCCATT
>CALZDE010000163.1 GCA_945637225.1 uncultured Selenomonadaceae bacterium | reverse complement strand
TTTATAATATTTTATAACATAATATTAACTGTTATTCAGCCTCCATCCTCAGCCTGTTCAACAGAAATAAGATAAGAATAATATCCCCTTTCCGCCATCAGCTCTTCATGTCTGCCACGTTCTACAATCATGCCCTGATGCAATACAATTATTTCATCACAGTCACGAATGGTACTGAGACGATGTGCTACTACCAGACAGGCACAGCCACGCCTGCGTATATTCGTTATAATCTGATATTCAGTAATAGGGTCAAGCGCACTCGTAGCTTCATCAAGCACTAAAATTGATGGATTGACCGCCAGCGCACGAGCAATTTCCAGACGTTGTCTCTGACCACCGCTGAAATTACTGCCACCCTCATTTATTTGGGCATCGTAACCGCCATTTAATCTTAAAATATCATCATGAATGCAGGCATCCTTAGCCGCATGAATAATATCCGCCTTCGGAATACCCTCATCAAAAAGATTTATATTTTCTCTTACAGTGCCAGTCATCTGAAAAACGTCTTGATCTACGCAGGAAAGAGAATTGACAATCACCTTGCGGGGAATTTTTTCTCTAGGTACATCATCGAGAAGGACTTCACCGCTCCATTCCTTATAAAGACCAGTAACCACCCTACCCAGAGTTGATTTGCCACTGCCTGATAAGCCGACAACCGCTACCCAGCGACCCGGTTCAATAGTCAGATTTATATTTTCCAAAAGCGGTTTTTCCAATTTGCTGTAGCCAAATGAAACATCTCTAAGCTCAAGCTTGCCGGACAGACGGTATCCATCAAATTCGCCCTCTTTTTCAGGAAAGTTTAATGAATCTATCTTATAACGCCGAACATCATCCAAACGCTGCATCTGCATTTCTGTAGTTTGCAGGCTTTGTCCCAATCCCACTACCTTGTTGAATGGTTCTGTAAAACTGCCCATAAGTGCCTGAAATGCCATAAAGGTACCTGCCGTCATAGCACCCTCCATAATGGAAAAACCGCCGATAGTCATGATAAGAGCACCATTCAAGCCTCCCAAAAAGGCTGGCACCATACTTATCTTCTGCTGCATAAGAACAGTTTCCTGCGTACTGTTCAACACCTTGGCATTATAGCCGGCAATTTTAGAAAATAAATCCGCCTCGGTACCATTTGCCTTGATAGATTCAATAATCTGAATACCATTCATAGCGGCACCGTATGCCTTGCCAGTATCCTGCTGAATACGCATAGTCATATCAGTAACTTTTCTTTTCAGAAGAAAAAATACCGCTAAATTAATAAGCGAAAAAGTTACACCTATAATGGTGAGGGGAACACTGTACTCCAAAAGTAACAGCAAAAAGAAAATCGCCATGATAATATCGAGAATTATCGTAGAAGCAGAACCGCTGACAACGCTGGCAATCGAGCCAACAAAGCTTACACGTCCAGCTACCTCGCTGGCATACCTTTGCTGAAAAAATTCCATTGGAAGCCTTAAAACATGCCAAAAAAATTCAGAAGAACCAGCTAAGGTCATTTTCTGTTGCCATCTGGTGAGAATCCAGCTTCTTAAAAAGGTTATTGCCGCACTTATGAGAAATGAAATCACCATTGCCAGACACAGATTTACCATCCAGTCGGGATGCTTTTTGGTGAGAATATCATCAAGAAATATCTGACTGAAAACTGGTCTTGCCAGACTTGGCACAAGATAGCCCAAAGTTAAAAGAGACATGAACAGAGCCGCTCCCTTATTTTTCATCAGACTATCAAAAACTTCCTTTATGACGTTGTATTTCTTGCCCTCTTTTTGAAAATTTTCACCCGGAATTATATGAATACAGATACCTGTATAGGATGTAGAGAACTCCTCCAATGTAACACTGCGGTGTCCCATCGCTGGATCATTTATATACGCCCTGCCATTCTTAATTCCCTCTAAGACCACAAAATGATTAAATTCCCAATGTATTATTAATGGGAGAGACATTCCCGGAACGCTAGAGTCTTCACCCGAAATTACTTCCTCTATATTTTTACAGGAAATTTTATATCCCTTTGCCTCACAGCCATGAATACGGGCAGCTTTCACTATATTGCTTGCCTTAGAGCCATCCCTGCTCACACCACAGTCCTGACGAAGAATTTCCAATGGAAGCCAGCGTCCATAATGGGCTAATACCATAGCCAGACAGGCAGCACCGCATTCTGTAGCCTCCATTTGAATAACTACAGGTACACTTACAATTCGTTTCCTGCCATTCAAGCTTTTAAATTTATCAAAAAAATCTACCATACCCATCACCTGTTACGTAACCATTGGCTGAATTTGTAGAATACCTTCTCAATAGGAGGCTGACGGTCAATGACAATAAAGCCACTAACAAACGTACCCGGAGTAATTTTTTCATGCTTTCCCACCACAGAAGTCCATAAATAACCGCTTTCATCCTTATCGTCCTTTACCAAATCAAAACGGACCTCTGCTACAGCTGAATTATAGGTATGATTTATCATCTGAGGTATTTCATCATTTACTAAGGTACGCTGAATAGTAGCTGTGTTTACAGGATAATTGGATACATTGCGTACAATACCAATCAGGCTGCCACTGCTCTGCACATCCACACCGCTAGGAGACAGCTGAATAGTCATGCCGGGCTGTATTTTTTTACTTTCACTTACAGGTACATAAAAGACCCCCGAAAGTTCATTGCTTTTATCGGTCAAGCGTACAGTACAAATAATTTCACCTGCATTAATTACATTTCCTGTACGGACAGGGACTTCCTCCACAATACCGCTATATGCACTGAATACACCACCTTCAGTATTCCCCTGAACGGCAGCTACTATTTCACCCTCTTTTATTTTTTCACCGGGAGAAACTTTTAATTCCGATATGCTTCCACCACCTGTATGAGTGACCGCCACAATTCCACCGGAATCCATAACCATTCCCATTCCCTCAGCCTTGACTGTAAAGGAGCCCATAACAGACCAGATAACGACACCTGTCAGCAAAAGCATAATGGAAATAACAGCCATCCAGCTTAAAGAATCAGTCACATGCAAAAGCGTATCTAATTTTTCGGGAGTTTTCAGCTTGTCCAGAGCTTCCTGACTAAATAAATTCTTCTTATCCATATCACATATCCTTTACTATGGCACTATCACCCATACATTCATCAATATTTCTTTCGCTTGCAATATTGATATATACACCATAGGAAATAACCCCCATAGCCATTATCAGCACAAATGCCAGCATATAAAAGAAAAATCGCCTCACAATATCCCCCTTTTTACTCATCATATATCATATATGCTTAAATTTTATTATTTATCAATTATACCATAAAACAATACACAACGGTAGTAAAAATGAAAATCCCCTGCAAGATATCTCCTGCAAGGGACTATATATATTTTAGATTAACCTTTTGCTATTTCCATACCCTTATTCAGACGAACAATGGATTCATCCTTGCCTAAAAGGTAAAGAAGCTCAGTTACACCGCCAGGAGTTACCTTCTGACCGGAAAGGGAAATACGTACAGGCCACATAAAGGTACCCATCTTCATACCGCTTGCCTCGATAGCAGGCTTCAGCTTTGCGTCAATACCTTCTGGTGTCCATTCCTCAACACTGTTTAAAATCTCGATAGCCTGTGGCAGAATTTCCAGAGACTTCTCAGGATTTACCTTGTTACGCTTATTGTTGAAGAACTCTATATCATAATCAGGCAGAGTCTTGAAGAAGCCAATCTGTGCTGGAATTTCATCGTAACGGCTGACACGGGTGCGGAGAAGTGCCGCCAGATAGCTCCACTTGTCGCCCAGCATTTCAGCTACCTCACCACCAAAAGCCTTTGAACCCTCAGCAAATTCCTCATCACTCATAGCCTTGAAGTACTCGCCATTCACCCAGTCAAGCTTGTTGTAGTCAAATACAGCAGGGCTCTTGCTCAGACCATCTAAGTTAAACTTGGAAATCAGCTCGTCCATAGTGAAAATTTCCTGCTCAGACTTTGGACTCCAGCCCAGAAGTGCAACATAATTGGTAATAGCTTCTGGCAGATAGCCCATGTCCACTAACTGGCTGAAGCCGGTAGCACCATGACGCTTGGAAAGCTTGGAAACAGAACCATCCTCATTCTTGCCCATTACAGGTGGCAGATGGATAAATACTGGTGGCTCCCAGCCTAAGAACTGATAAAGCAGAACGTGCTTAGGAGTGGAAGTAATAAACTCAGTACCACGGAAAATATGGGTAATATCCATGAGATGGTCATCAATTACATTAGCGAAATTGTAGGTAGGCATACCATCACGCTTCAAAATTACCTGATCCTCAAGGGTGTCACAGGCAATGGTAATGTTGCCATGTACCACATCAGAGAAAGTAACCTCGCCAGTCAGAGGCATTTTCTGACGAATAACGAAAGGTCTCTCCTCTGCTAAATACTGGTCGATAGTCTCCTGTGGCAAATCACGGCAGGCACGATTGTAACCGCCAAAACTCTTAGCATCGCCAGCCTTCTGAGCCTCATGCTGTTCCTCACTGCAATCTACACAGAAACAACGGTAAGCATGACCGCTTGCCAAAAGCTCATCCGCATACTTCTTATAAATAGGCAGACGCTCGCTCTGAGTGTAAGGACCGCAGTCACCGCCAATTTCAGGGCCTTCATTTGGCACGATATTAGCCGCAGCCAAGGTACGCTTAATAAAATCTACCGCATCAGCTACATAACGCTTCTGGTCGGTATCCTCGATACGAAGCAGAAAATCGCCATCATTGGCCTTAGAAAACAGATAGCCATATAATGCAGTACGCAAATTACCAATATGCATATAGCCGGTTGGACTAGGTGCAAAACGTGTACGAACTCTCTTAGTCAAAATAAAATCCTCCAAATAAA
>CALZDE010000162.1 GCA_945637225.1 uncultured Selenomonadaceae bacterium | reverse complement strand
TCCTACCATAAAATAACCCTCCTGCAGGAAAAAGTAACTGTATTAAACAATCAACCGACTTTTATAAGCACTTCAGTACGGATTCCAGTACATAGGTGATAGATGTAGCACCTGGGTCCTGATGACCGATAGAACGGTCTCCTATATAGCTCGCTCTGCCCTTGGTTGCCCTGATAGTCTTAGTGTATTCAACGCCCTCATAAGCTGCCTTAACAGCCTTTTCCATTGCTTCCTTCAATTCAGCACCGGAAGCCAGTGACTCCACCAAAGCACGATAAGCAGGACACATAGCATCAAGCATAGTCTTCTCACCCTCGGAAGACTTGCCACGCATTTTTACACCAGCAATAGCGGCCTCAAAAGCCTTGACAAAATCCTGATTGGATATTTCATGCATATCCTTCAAAACAGCACCAGCCTTCATGTACGCAGTACCATAAAGAGGGCCTGAACTGCCGCCAACTGTAGATACCAGAGTCATGCCTGCATTCTTTAAAATAGCACCTGCATCCTTGCCTTCCATGGTGTCCAGCTTTGCCACGATAGCCTTGTAGCCTTTAGCCAGATTTATACCATGGTCACCATCAGCAATATCGTTATCTAATTTTGTCAGATATTCTTTTTCCGCATCAATTTTTTCTGCAGTTACCTTTAATATTTCAATTAATTTCTTACTGTCTATCATTATTACCACTCCTAAACAAGCCCTACTCTAAATCAACGCTTCAAGGCAGGAGTATCAGCTGGGGCATCATAAAGTGCCTTTAACTCATCATCCAGACGTAATAATGTGATTGAGAAGCCCTGCATTTCAATAGAGGTCATGTAATTGCCTATCATGGTATCATAAATCTTAATGCCCTTCTCGGTGAGGTAGTCATGAACAAAATTATTGATGATATACAGCTCCATCAGAGGAGTAGCGCCCATGCCATTAACCAGCAGAACTACTTCCTGACCAGTGTACTCAATATCCTCTAATATCTTATCGGTAAGTTCCTTGGCAATCTCATTAGCAGACTTCATAGTCTCACGGCTGGTACCAGGCTCACCATGAATACCAATACCGATTTCCATATCAGTGTCTGAAAGCTTGAAGCCAGGCTCACCAGCAGCAGGAATAGTGCAAGGAGCGATTGCCATACCCATAGTACGTACATTGGCAATAACCTTCTCTGCTACTTCCTTAACTTCCTCTAAGTCCGCACCTGTCTCAGCCTTAGCACCAGCAATCTTATGAACAAGTACAGTACCAGCTACACCACGGCGACCAGTAGTATACAAGCTGTCCTTTACGGCAACATCATCATTTACTACCACATAATCAGCCTGGATATCCTCATCGTTAGCCATGTCAATAGCCATCTCAAAATTCATTATATCGCCGGTATAGTTTTTAACGATACAGAGAACACCCTTTTCATTTGATACAGCCTTGATACCTTCAAAAATAGCATCAGGGGTAGGAGAAGTAAATACCGCACCGCAAACAGCCGCATCCAGCATACCAGTGCCAACATAGCCTGCATGAGCTGGCTCATGACCACTGCCACCGCCACTTACTAAAGCTACCTTGTCAGTCTTTTTATCAGCACGCACCACTACATTAAAACCGTCTATCTTTGCCAATTTAGCGTTGGATTTAACAAGGCCTTTTACCATTTCTTCCTCTACTAAATCGATACTATTTATTAATTTCTTCACAGAAATCCCCTCCATTACATACATAATGTTTCCGCAATAACCCCTGTATTCCAATACGAAAAAACGCCAAAGACCGAGCAGCAAATCACCAAAAAATCCTCTTAGTGAGATAAGCCGTCGGTCATTTTGACACCTTCACTTACTTAAACTGCCTGATTAATAGTCGCCAGAAACCTTCTGTGCCAAATCAAGAATTTCTACAGCATCCATGGAAGCATAGAGCTTCTGAGGAATTACAGTAGAAGGAACATTTGGATACTTTACCTGCAACTCAGCAATAGCATGGCCAGACTGAGGAGCCATGAGAATAACTCCGGCAGTAGATACTGCCTCAGCAGCCTGAGAAATAGGATATGCTCTGATAGTACATGCATAACCCTGTCTGTCTGCTTCCTCCTGCATCTTCTGCATAAGGATACTTGTAGATACACCTACTGAACAAAGCAATACGATTTTGCGCAATTAAAAGCACCTCCAACTTTAGAAAAGCGAACTATTTCCATAATTTCTCGTATTTACATATTCGCCATTGAAGGTGCAAATTCCTGCTTGATTTTTAATTTTATTTTAATAATTATTTTAAATTTTTATGATACCATAACGGACATTACTATGCTTGCCGCCCCCCATCAGCGGGAACCCCAGCCTTTCAAATTCCGTACTTCTTGAGCTTTCCTTCATTACCACTCTATGACGTGCTACTCTCATAGCTTCCTTAACAGCCTCCAAGGAAAGGGCACGATGGTCAGCTGCTAGACGGAGAGGATTTATATTTTTGCTGTCCATAAGAGGATGACGGAACATAGGATCAAAGTAAACCACATCAAATGATTTATCCGGCTGAGTCTTTAAAAAATCCATATAATCAGCATTATGAACCTCTATTCTACGCAAAGCAGAATGCATAGGATAATTGCCTGCCGTAAAATTCTGCAAACCATGCCCAGTGATGAGAGCGATTACCGGACTTGCCTCCAGACCAACTACCCTGCCATTTTCGCCAACTGCATAGCTTTCTACAATGGCATCCGCACCAAATCCCAAGGTACAGTCAAGAACACTCATGCCTTCCTTCAGGTCCATAGCCTCCACAAGACGGTCCCCCTGTGCCATACGGATATTCTTAACACGAATCTGAGCCATATTAGGGTGAAAAAATAATTCTCCATCCTTTGTTACTAAGGTCAGCATACCCTTTTTGGCAATTAAAACCTTGTCAGTTTCATATTTTTCCATCAGCTCTGGTACAGAGGTACGATAACGGGGAACAAATCGCCAATTGAGTTTCTCTGCTGCCCACTTAGCTAATTCCAAGCTTCCTTCATGATTTTTTCTATCCGTAGTAACTATATCCATGATTAAAACCCCGTTCTCTTAAACATTTTAGCCAATTCATAATTAGTGAATTTCAGTATAGTTGGTCTGCCATGTGGACAGGTATATGGCATAGCAGTTGCGTTCAGTTCATCAAGAAGCACCTGCATCTGACGAAGATTTAGCTCCATACCAGCCTTAATAGCCGCTTTGCAGGCAGTTGTAGCAAGACAGTGCTGACGAAGTTCTGACGCTTTCATGCTGTGCATTTCCTGAAGTGACATGAGAATTTCCCTTATGATATCCTCTGCCTCACTCATTTCAATATCAGCAGGCACCTCCATCAGACGAAACTGATTTTTTCCGCTAGGCTCCATGTAAAAACCGAGACTCGTAAAAAGCTCTATATTTTTTTCCACCAACTGGCTTTCACGGCTGTCAAAATCAAGATACTGATGAATGAGAAGCTGCTGAGATGGAATATTATCTGCCCGTGCTGAATACCTGTCAAAAAGTATTCTTTCATGTGCCGCATGCTGGTCTACAATATACATTCCTTCGTCGTCTTTAGCGATAATATAGGTTTTATCAATTTGACCGATAGGAATCATTGCTGATTGCGGAATAACACTTTCAGCCTTTTCAGTATTATTACTTTTTTCAACTATATTAACATTTTCAATTTTTTCAGTTTTTTCTTCCTTTTCAGGCTCTTTTATAACCTCAGCCCTAGACCACTGCTCCTTATGATTAAATCCTATTTCTGGAGATTTAGTTACAACGCTGTGACTATCTGACTTATAGGAATTTACTGCAGGGGGCGGTTCCTTTATTGGCAATTCAAGTGTCTGATAGGAATACTGAGGACGTGGCTTTTCGACTTCTGCCGCTACATCTGTAAGATTCTGCCCCACAGGACGGATTGCATCAAGAACGCCCTTATAAACACTTTTAAAGAGAAGCTGTTCATCAGCAAATTTCATCTCTGTTTTTTGAGGATGAACATTTACATCAACATTTCTCTGTGGAAGCTTTATTAAAAGTACAACCAGCGGAAAACCTGACTTTGGCACAAGTGCATTATAGGCATTATCAACCGCCTTTGTCACTGCACGATTAGCAACTATTCTGCCATTTACAATAAAGGTCTGCCATGCCCTGTTGCTTCTTATACTTGAAGGCTTGGAAATATAACCGCTTACAGAAATTTCTCCTTCGTCAGACTGAAAATCTATTGGCAAAAGAGCATCCGCCGCCGTTTTTCCATAAATACTCTGCAACGTATCATAAAGATTTCCATTACCCGGAGTAACCATTACCTGCTTATTGTTATTGATAAACTTAAAAGCAATCTGTGGATTGGAAATAGCTAATTTAGTAATAAAATCACTGATTTTTCCCGCTTCAGTATTATTTGTTTTTAAAAATTTCTTGCGGGCAGGAGTATTAAAAAATAAATCCTCCACCTTGATTGTCGTACCAATGCCACAGCCAGTCTCACTTATTTCGGGCTCCTTGCCACCAATGATATTAATGCTTGTCCCCAGCTCACTTCCCTGCTGACGGGTAACAAGAGAAAAACGGGAAACAGAAGCAATACTAGGAAGCGCCTCACCACGAAAGCCTAATGTACCAATTGTAAGCAAGTCACTTACTTCCTTTAGTTTGCTAGTGGCATGACGAAGAATAGCTAATTTTGCATCCTCACAGCTCATGCCGATACCATCATCAGTAACACGCATAAAGGCAGTACCGCCAGCCATGATTTCTACTTCAATACGCTTTGCCTTGGCGTCAATAGCATTTTCCACTAATTCCTTAATAACGGAAGCTGGTCTTTCTACTACCTCACCAGCCGCAATTTTATTTATAGTATTATCGTCTAAAACATGAACCCTTGCCACTGCCTTCACC
>CALZDE010000161.1 GCA_945637225.1 uncultured Selenomonadaceae bacterium | reverse complement strand
ACTCAAACATGCACATTTAACTCTATTGCAGTATAAAGCATGTGGCGCAATTAATTTTCATCCTTAGGTGCCATCACTACCATATTAGGAATATGGCGAAGATAAGAATAATCGAATACACCATGATGAGTAGCACCATCGGCACCAACCAAACCGCCCCTGTCAAGACACAATACGACTGGCAGATTTTGCAGGCACACATCATGCACCCACTGGTCATATGCTCTTTGTGCAAAAGTAGAATAAAGTGCCACCACCGGCTTTGCTCCTGCCGCCGCCATGCCAGCTGCCATAGTTACAGCGTGTTCCTCAGCAATTCCCACATCAAAAATCCTGTCTGGGTATACATCGCCAAAAGCCTTTAATCCTGTACCGGATGGCATAGCCGCTGTAATAGCAACAACATCCTTATTTTCCTTGGCAATTTCTATAAGCGTATCACTGAATACCTTTGTATAGGAAGGTGCACCGCCCTCATGCTTTGTAACCTCACCGCTAACAGGGTCAAAAATTCCTACACCATGAAATCTTTCAGGATGCATTTCTGCTGGCAGGAAGCCCTGTCCCTTTGTAGTTCGGACATGAATAAGAATTGGCCCCTCCATCTGCAAGGTCTGACGGAATACCTGCTGTAAGCCTGCAATATCGTGACCATCCAAAGGCCCGATATAATCAAAGCCCAATTCCTCAAAAATACCGCCAGGAGTAATGGCTTTATTTACGCCATCCTTAATAATCCCCGCAGTTTTCCATACCTGATCGCCAATATGAGGAATACTCTTAATCAGCTCCTCCATATCCTTTTTCGCGCGGGCAAACTGAGGTGTCACCTTGATTTTAGACAAATACTCAGAAAGAGCACCTACATTTTTATCTATTGACATCTCATTATCATTCAAGATAACAATGATGTTCTTTTTCATATCACCAGCGTTATTCAGTCCCTCAAAGGCTTCACCGCCTGTCAGGGCACCATCACCTATAATAGCTACCACGCTGTATGATTCATGCTTAATATCACGTATAGCCGCCATACCCAGTGCCGCAGAAATAGACGTGCTGGCATGACCTACACCAAAGGCATCACAAGGAGACTCCGACCTGTTTGGAAAGCCTGTAATACCGCCTTTAGTACGCAATGTATGAAAATTATCTCTCCTGCCTGTTAAAATCTTATGGCTATATGCCTGATGACCTACGTCCCAAACAATTTTATCATAAGCAGGGTCAAAGACACTATAAAGTGCCAGGGTAAGCTCTACTGTACCAAGGCTAGGCGCAAGATGACCGCCGTTTCTCGAAACGGTATCAATAATCAGACGTCGCAAATCTCTTGCCACACCCTCTAACCGCTCAATGGAAAGACGTTGTAACGCTCTTGGATTGTCAATCTGCTTCAAAAGCTCCAGTTTTAAATCCTGATTCATGGTAAAACCCACTTTTCTCCTAAAATTTTGGTCACTTTTTACGGTTCAGCATGGACTTCAGCAAATCCTGCAGGAAAACGGCTTCCTCACCAAAGCCATCCAATGCCGCTACGCCTTCATCTACAGCTTCCTGAGCCAGCTTCTGTGCTGTTTCTAAGGATGTCAAAGTAACATAAGTAGATTTATTATTACGCTCGTCACTGCCAACAGGCTTGCCAATCTCTGCCTCATCGCCGATTACATCGAGAATATCATCGGTAATCTGGAACGCAAGACCAAAGCTTTCTGCATAAGTAGTAAGCTTTTCTAACTGCTCAGAGTCAGCACCGCCTAAGATAGCACCACAACGGAGGGAAGCTCTAAAGAGTGCACCAGTCTTGCCCATGTGAAGCTTCTTTAATTCTTCCATAGGAATACGCTTATTTTCGGATTCAAGGTCAATAGCCTGACCGCCAACCATGCCATTAGGGCCTGCCGCTATGCTTATTTCTCTTACTACCTGTACCAAAACCTCTGGCGCTACATTTTCCTGACGGAGAATCACCTCAAAAGCCTGAGTCAAAAGCGCATCGCCAGCCAAAACTGCCATGCCGTCACCATAAAGCTTATGATTAGTCAGCTTGCCACGGCGATAATCATCATTATCCATAGCAGGGAGGTCATCATGAATAAGAGAATAGGTATGAATCATTTCCATTGCACAGGCTACAGGCATGAAGTCCAAGCCTCTTGCACCTACTGCATCTGCCGCAGCCATGAGAAGAATTGGGCGCAAACGCTTACCGCCTGCTGTAAGACTGTACTTCATGGAATCACACAGGGTACTGCTGAGAGCTGTTTTCTCCCCTAAATGCTCAACTAAAGCCTTTTCAATAAGTTCTACACGCTCATTCCATTCCTGTTTCTTCATTATTACATGTCCCCCTCAATCTGCAGCTCTGTCTCTGAGTAGCCGCCCTTCTGTTTCTTTATAAGTATATCCATTTCCTTTTCAACTCTGGAAAGCTCCTCCATGCATTTTTGAGAAAGCTCCACACCAGCAGCATAATTTTTCATAATATCGTTGAGGCTGGCTTCACCACTTTCCAGCAGAGAAACAATCTCTCCCAACTTTTCCAGATTTTCTTCAAAGGTTGCTTCCTTTTTTCTTGGCATTACCGTACCTCCTCAACGCTTATTTCCTGCACAACAGCCTTAATAGCACCATCAGGCAGAATGACCTTGATTTCATCATTTTGCTGAACTGATTCCACAGATTTTATTATTCTGCCAGCTTGGTCCGTAGTCATACTGTAACCACGTCTTAAAACCCCCAGAGGATTCATCAATTCCAGTTTATCAAGCAGTCTGCCTAATTTCTGATGTTTTTCCTTCATGGAAAAATCAGCACTGTTCTCCAATCTTTCCATTAAATTATCCAGCTTCTGCTGCCGATTTTCCAGCATTCTTTCAGGATATCTGAGAGCAGGACTTTCTACAAGGGATTTCAACAGCTGTCTTTTATAATTCATGCTTTTGCGGACAGAATTATCCAGCCTGTATTTCCATTCCTGAACAGTATTTATCCACGCCCTTATATCGGGAGTAGCCAGCTCTGCCGCCTGAGATGGTGTTGCCGCTCTCATATCTGCTGCAAAATCGGCCAAGGTAAAGTCGGTCTCATGCCCCACTGCTGAAATGACAGGTATACGGGAATTATAAATAGCCCTCACCACTATTTCTTCATTGAAGCACCACAAATCCTCAGCCGAACCGCCGCCACGTCCTGCAATCAGGACATCTACTGGATATTCGTTATTAAAAAATTCAATTCCCTCTGCAATCTGCTCTGCCGAGCCTTCGCCCTGTACCTGTGCTGGATAAAGGACTATACGGCTGTATGGGTCACGCCTCTTAGAAACGCGGTAAATATCCCTCAGCACCGCCCCAGTAGCCGATGTGACTACACCTATCACCTTTGGAAAACGTGGTAACGGCTTCTTATGTTCCTCAGCAAAAAGACCTTCCTTAGCCAGCTTGTTTTTCAGTTCCTCAAAGGCAAGCGCCAGTTCACCAATGCCCTCTGGCACCATTCTCTGTACATACAGCTGATAAACACCGCCCTGCTCATACACGCCTATATAGCCCGTTGCCAGGACCTGCATACCATCCTGTGGCCTGAATTTCAATGATTTAGCACTGCCCTGAAACATAGCACATTTCAAAACAGAATTCCCTTCCTTCAGGCTGAAATAGCAATGACCGCTGTACTGTCTTTTAAAATTGGATATTTCCCCCTGAATCGTAAGATTTTTAAAATCCCCTACGCTTTCAAAGCACCGCTTAATAAAATTATTTACCTCACTGACTGTATGTACTGCCAAACTGTCTCACCTGCCTATCAAGAAAAGACTCATTTTTCCGCAAAATTATTTGGAAAGAGAACCTAAGATACCATTTACAAAACGACCTGAATCATCAGTACCATATTTCTTTGCCAGCTCTACTGCTTCGTTGATAATGATACCAGGCTGTAATTTTTCTGGTGCAAAGAACAGCTCATAAATTGCCAGACGAAGAATATTACGGTCAATGCTGGCCATACGGCTTACCTTCCAGTCCTTGGAATTCTGACTTAAAATCTCATCAATTTTTTCAATATTTTCTCTTGCACCCTGCAATAAAGCATCAGCAAAAGCCTTATCCTTCTTGCTGAACTGCTCCTTCTGCTCCTGTGGGCTAAGCTCGGCAGCAAATTCCTCTACAGCCATATCTAAGGCCATTGCCTGTCCGTCTGCCTCATTGCCGACCTCTTCCATAGAATTGAAATCTAAATGAAATAACGCCTGTACCACCAGTTCACGAGCTTGTCTACGACTCATATATTTATCCTCACTAAATCAAAAATGTATTTTACTTCCAGCGATGCCAGTCATCAGGTAAGGAACGCTGAATATTGTGCCACCAGTTGCCTTCCTTATCCACATTAAAGCCGATAAAAAGACCTATGGCACCACAAATTACCACGAACAGAACAGGAAAGAATCCAAAAATCAAAATACACAGACCGAGAAAAATTCCCAGTAAAGTACCTGCTGCACAGCCTGGATGACGATACCATATATCGCTTGCAAAGCTGAACAAACCATTCTTTATATTGTCACGCAGGCGTTGCTGTTCTTCATATTCATAATTCTTTCTGCCTAAATCATCAGTTTCCTCGCGGGCATCATATTCACCAATGGTATAGTAGCCATATTGGGTTTCATGTTTTTCTGAATCTCTCATATATACGCACCACCCATACCAATCAGTTTATAACTCTGCGCTTCTTCACAGCCACACCGCCAGCAATGCTCTCAACCTCAATCTTAAGCTCATAAGCATTTATACCTACTAAATGCTTCATATGCTGGTCAATTTTGCCACGAATATCATCGGAAATCAAGCCAATATTGCGGTCCTGACCGATTATCAGCTTCAGAGTAATCTCCAATTTATCATCATTTTCCTTGCCATGACGGACCTGACAAACTGTCTTTGA
>CALZDE010000160.1 GCA_945637225.1 uncultured Selenomonadaceae bacterium | reverse complement strand
AGAATAAGGTACCCGCCACTTATAGAAGTGGGGGACATCTCTTAGTCGTTATAATTTCATCAAATATACTTTACAGTTTCATCTAATGGCTTTCTTGAAGCATGGTTTGGCAGAGGACCTGCACCTTCAGCAGCATAACCTAAGTCCATCAGCATAACCACTTCCTCATTCTCAGGCAATCCCAATTCTGCTCTAGCCTTCTCAGGATCAAAGAAATTCAGCCAACAGCTGTCAACGCCTTCATCAGCAGCAGCTAAAATCATGTGAGTAGCTACAATAGTAGAATCCTCAACACCAGAGGTACGAGACTCACCTGGATAAGTGAAAACATTTGTCTTGTCGTAAGCAACCGCTAAAACAGTTGGCGCACCATAACGGCATGGAGTTACGGTATCGACCTTCTGCAAGCCTTCCTCAGACTGAATTACATAAATTTTCTGCTCCTGAAGATTTTTTGCAGTAGGTGCCAGACGGCCAGCCTCTAAAATAGCCTCCAGTTTTTCCTTCTCCACCTGACGCTCACTATACTTCTTGCAAGAATAGCGATTTTTAACAACAGACTTGAACTCCATAAAAAACATCCCCTTTGTATATAAAACTCACGCCCTACAGATACTAAATCCGTATTTAGGCAAAATACAAAACATTTTAATCCTTCTCAAAGAAAACAGTATAACCAACTACACAGATAAGCATTAAAACAGGGTAATATAAATAAGGTATAATAGAAAAAGGTGTCAGACCAGATAAAGCTGAAGCAATCATCAGCTGTGCACCGTAAGGCAGTAAGCCCTGCACTACAGAAGAATATGTATCCATCAAAGAAGCACATCTTTTAGCGGAAATGTTGTATGCTTCAGAAATTCTCTTTGCTAATGGCGCCGCTAATACGATAGCGATAGTGTTATTCGCAGTTGCCAAATCCATCAGAACTACCAGACCGCCAATACCAAACTGTGCACCCTTCTTACTGCCGACATTACTCTGAATGAAATCAAGAATCCACTTAAAACCGCCATTCATTCTTACCAGCTTACTAATGCAGGCCGCAATCAGAGCAATCATGGAAATTTCAAACATAGCACTGATACCCTTGCCAGTAACAGTCAGTATGTTAGCAGGGTCCATAACACCAGTCACTGTACCAGCTATAATTGAAAGAACCGCACCAATGCCCAAAAGCAGAAATACATTGATACCGCAAAGAGCACCGATGAAAATGAACATATAAGGAAGAACCTGCACCAGATTATAATCAAGAGCACCGAAATCACCAGCAGCACCGCCAGCTGAGGTTACATAGAAAATAACTGCCGCAACAACAGCCGCTGGAGAAACAATCTTGAAGTTTGCCTTAAATTTGTCACGCATTTCACAGCCCTGAGTTCTTACCGCCGCAATAGTCGTATCAGAAATCATGGAAAGATTATCGCCAAACATAGCACCGCACACTACCGCACCAACGCAAAGCGGAAGGGCAAAGCCCGTTTTATCTGCAATACCCACCGCAATTGGTCCCAAAGCCGCAATCGTTCCGCAGGAGGTACCCATTGAAATAGATATAAAGCACCCCATGAGGAAAAGACCGATAACAGTCATATCAACGGGAACAATAGAAAGTGCAAAATTAACGGTACTTGTCACACCGCCAGCCTCAGTTGCTAAAGCAGAAAAAATACCTGCTAAAAGGTAGATAAGGCACATGGTGATAATATTCATGTCACCAGCACCACTGGCAGCCACATAAAGCTTTTGGTCAAAAGTAAAGTTTTTATTCTGCTGTAAGCCTACAAAAAGGGCAATCATAAACGCCAAGGTAGCTGGCATCATATAAAAATCGCCACTGATAACGCCACAGCCTACATACAGAAGAATAAATACACCTATTGGAAGCAAGGCCCAAATGGATTTATTCTCTTCAAAATCCAGTAAAGCCATATGCTCTAAAGCGTAATCAGAAAATTTATCTTTTTTCTTTTCCATAAAAGTGAACACCTCAGTATTTCATTTTTCAGCATATTCCCTTAGCAATATGCAAATAATCATGTTAATTATAACATTAAATTTATACTTAGTCAATAATTCATATTATTAAAACAAAAAAGTAGCAGATATTTCACTGCTACTCAAATTATCAATCTTCTGCAAAGGTAATTTTGCAATCATCTAAGGATTTAATTCTAGCCAAAGATTCAAGACGGTACCCAGCTTCTGTAATCCTCTTAGCACCATTCTGGAAAGACTTTTCAACAGCTATGCCAATACCAGCCACCTTACAGCCAGCCTGCTCCACAATATCAAAAAGGCCAAAAGCCGCATTGCCATCTGCCAGAAAATCATCAATCAGCAGAATGTTCTCACCAGCAGGAAGGAACTTCCTTAAAACATAAATCTCATTAGTAACCTTCTTAGTGAATGAATGCACCTTGCTTATATAAGCCTCTTCCTTCATCAGCTCAGATTTAGCCTTTCTAGCAAAGACCATCTTCACGCCCAGTTCATGAGCAGTAGTCAGAGCAATAGCAATACCAGAGGATTCCAAGGTAACTACTCTGTCAATCTTATCATTAGCAAAACGGCGAGCAAACTCTTTTCCCATAGCATAGGACATTTGTGGGTCTATCTGATGATTGAGGAAAGAGTCAACCTTCAGGATATTACCTGGCAAAACAAAGCCTTCCTCTAAAATCTTTTCCTTTAACTCCTGCATTATATACCTCCAATTTATATCATACAAATATATCTCTATCTAAAAAATCTACTTTTCCACACTTCGACATAAATACCTTAAATTCCTGCTAAAAAGAAAACGCCTGCAAGAAAAATATCCCGCAAGATTCGTAATCAATATCAAAATTACACATTAAATCTGACGAGCGGCCAGCTGTTCTGCATCTCTCTGCTGGCATACCTTTTCCCAGTCAGGAAGCTCTTTTATAGTCTTAGCCAGTCCCTTCAGTTCAGTTGGAATGTCGATATTCTGAGGGCAAGCAATACGACACTTGCCACACCCAATGCAGGCATCAGGAAGTGCTTCAGGCTTCATTCCCATTACCTCTAATTTAGTCATGAGGTTTGGTGCGTACCGGAAATCATTGTAAATTCTCAACAGATTTGGAATATCCAATCCCTTAGGACAGCCAGCACAGCAGTAACGGCAGGCAGTACATGGAATAGCATTCTTCATGCCCTCTGCCATATCAAACAGTAAATCCAGCTCATTATCCTTCAAGGATTCGCCTTCGCTGAAGGTCTTTACATTGTCTACCATCTGATTAAAGTCAGACATACCGCTCAGAACCATAGTAACGCCCGGTATTCCCTGAAGCCATCTGTAACCCCAGCTTGCAATACTTTCATCGGGACGAAGTGCCTTTAATTTAGCGGTATTTTCTTCATTCAGATTAGCCAGCTTGCCACCACGCAGAGGCTCCATTACCCAGATTGGCATATTAGCGTCCTGCAACAGCTTCCATTTCCCCATAGCATTCTGCAAAGTCCAGTCAAGATAATTAAGCTGAATCTGACAAAAATCAAGATGTTCACCATATTTTTCAATTACCTTCGCCATGCAAGGAATTGAGCCATGAGTAGAAAAACCGAGATACTTAATCTTACCGAGCTTTTTCTGTTCAATGAAATAATCAAAAATGCCCCACTCAGTGTCCATATATGTATCAAGGGCATGGTCACTGATATTGTGCATTAAGTAAAAATCAAAATAATCTACCTGACACTTTTTCAGCTGATCAGCAAAAACAGTTGCAGGGTCATAAATGCTGTCCTTCTTATACTTGCCACGAATCTGATGGCCAGGGAACTTAGTTGCTAAGTAAAAACTGTCACGAGGATGACGCTTCAAAGCCTTGCCCATGACAATTTCTGATTTTCCTCCATGATAAGGATAAGCAGTATCAAAATAATTAACACCATGCTCAATAGCATAATCAGTCATTCTGAAAACCTGTTCCTCATCAATTTCACCATTCTCTAAAGTAGGCAGACGCATAGCACCAAAGCCCATATTAGATAACTTAATCCCCTTAAAATCCTTCATTTTCATGCTCATACAAAACACTCCTTAAAAACTTACTCATTACATCATTATTTACCCATTTCTACTTTAATCAATTGATTCCTATCTTACCTTAGTAAGCTATAACGACTAAGAGATGTCCCCCACTTCTAAAACATTTTTCTATCATAACGGTAACGCCCTTTCTGACTTATACGATTTACTTTACGATAAAAATACTTTCATCTCCACAAATATTTCTGATTTTCATGCGGTATGGTCTATGTTCACATTTAATAGTACCATCCCAGAAATAATTTTGCTTTACACTATTTAAAATAACATATCCAAGTTTGTCGATTTTTATCTCCATATCACTATGCCATGAAGCATCTGCACTTTCATTACTATAGTCAACACCTACATATTCTATCATTTCTAAACCTTCGTCACTTATAGTAATAGGCTTGTAATTTTTTCCTTTTGAATTAGCGAAATTTTTTTGATTAAATTCTTCTATACGACCTCGTACCCTGTCACTTAAGAAAAAATCTATATGTATTGTGTAAAAAAGCTGGTCAGTTCCCTTCTCTAAATGGAATTTTACATCATCAGATACTACACCATTATCTAAAACTAATTTAAGATCTCGTAGTTCTACATTGATATGTGAATTATTATTGTCATAGATAAATTTTTTAATTTTTTCCTCATCATCAATATCTACATAATATACAACTGCTCTTTTTACACTGTTAGGTAAATCCATCAAATCTTCTCTTAGAATTCGATTAATAGTAGCTTTATTTAGCAGTTTAGAGCTACTATCCATTAAATTAGGCAAATAAACTGGCATTTCTCCATATTTACTACTACTTATTATACCTGCCCAATTTCCTTTGAAAGTATCATTCTTTCTCAATCCTTCTATAAGAACATACATTTTTTCCATAGTTTGTACTGGATTA
>CALZDE010000159.1 GCA_945637225.1 uncultured Selenomonadaceae bacterium | reverse complement strand
GGCTGTTTATGGAAATTATCCATTACCGCTGAAGCAGGAAATTGCCTGTATTCACTGCGGTCAATGTGCAATGTACTGTCCTTCAGGAGCAATTACAGAACGTCGCAATATAGAGGATGTTTTAGCGGCAATAGAGGATGGCAGTAAGTATGTGATGGTACAGACTGCCCCTGCAGTAAAGGTTTCCTTAGGGGAGGAATTTGGCCTTGAGGCAGGTGCTATTGTAAGTGAAAAATTAACAGGTGCTTTAAAGAAAACTGGTTTTGATGGTGTATTCGATACCTGTTATTCAGCTGACCTGACAATTATGGAGGAAGCCTCTGAATTTATCCACCGTCTGACAAAGGCAAAAAATGAAATACCACATCTGACATCATGCTGTCCTGGCTGGGTAAAGTATTGTGAATATTTCTATCCTGAATTTATGAAAAATCTTTCTACCTGCAAGTCACCGCAAAGCATGCTGGGAGCAATGATAAAAAGTCACTACGCAAAGAAAAAAAATATTGCCCCTGGCAACATCGTAAATGTATCAATCATGCCATGTACTGCTAAAAAATTTGAAGCTGCACGTGATGAATTAGAAGTTGATGGGAACAGAGATATAGATATTGTTCTTACGACCAGAGAGTTAGCAGTACTTTTAAAACACAAGGGAATTAACCTTAATACAGTAAAAGAAGCACAATATGATTCTATTTTGGGAGAATCAACCGGTGCAGGCCGTATTTTTGGTGCTTCTGGCGGTGTTACTGAAGCGGCAATACGAACAGCATACTTCATGCTGACAGGGAAAAATCCACCGCCTGCTTTCTTGAATTGGCAACCTGTGCGGGGACTTAACTCTGTAAAGGAAGCAACCGTAGCATTTCCGGGAGCAGGTAATATCAATATTGCAGTTTGCAGTGGTATCAGTAATGCTAAAAAAATTTTAGATACTATAAAACAGAAAGGCAGTAAATGGCAGTTTATTGAATTTATGGCCTGTCCTGGTGGCTGTATAGGTGGTGGCGGTCAGCCTAAATCAGCAGTTGCAGCTCAGGCAGATTTAAAGCAAAAACGTATATCAGCTATATACAAAGAGGATATTAATGCGCCTAAGCGTTGCAGTCATGAAAATGCAGAAATACAAATGCTGTATAAGGAATTTCTGGAAAAACCATTGAGCCATACAGCAGAAAAATATCTGCATACCGAATTTGTCAATCGTCATGATAGATTATTTGACTGAGGAGGGAACACTTATGGCAGTTTTAATTGATATAACCAAATGTATTGGCTGTGAGAGCTGTTCTGTGGCATGTAAACTGTATAATAGCCTTGATTTTAAATCTGAACCTAGAAATATAAAAAATGGCAGAATTGAACTTGACGATAATAGATGGACAGTAATTCATAAGTATGAAACGGAAGATAAACGCATACGTTTTGTAAAAAAACAATGCCTTCATTGCAAAGAGCCAGCTTGTGTTTCTGCCTGTTTTTCAAAAGCAATACAGAAGGATGAAGAAACCGGGGCGGTAGTTTATTATCCCGATTTATGTGTCGGCTGTCGTTACTGCATGGTAGCCTGCCCTTATGAAATACCAAAGTATCAGTGGGATGAACAATTTCCAAAGATAACGAAATGTGAAATGTGTCCATCAAGACTGGAAAATGGTGATGCACCAGCCTGTGTTGCGGTATGTCCTACCAATGCCCTTATTTCAGGAGATAGAGACGAGCTTCTTAAGAAAGCACATGAAATCATTGCTTCCGACTCCAAATATGTACAGCACGTATATGGTGAAAATGAAGTTGGCGGTTCGGAATGGATGTATATTTCAGATATTCCTTTTGAAGAGCTCGGTTTTAAAATGGTGAGTGAAACACCTGTCACTAAGTATACCAAAGACTATATATCTAAAGTACCTATACTAGCCGTAATTTGGGGAATTTTCCTAGCCAGCCTCAGCTATTACAATCACCGTAATGGTCATGGCACACACTCAGAATCAGAAGAAGATTTTGAAAATCCCGATGATGAAAATACTAAGGATAAACAGGATTAAGGCTGGAAAGGGTGACTAAGAAATGAATTTTTATAGATGCTTTAGGATATTCGGCTGGAATTTCACTATTACTCCGGGAAGATTTATTATGACTGGTCTTGTAGCGATAATGCTGGCTATTGTTTCAATACGCTTATTAACAGGATTTGGAGTCGTTACAAATCTCAGTGATGAAACTCCATGGGGATTATGGATCGCCTTTGATGTTATGTGCGGTGTTGCCTTAGCAGGAGGCGGTTATTCTACAACCTTGCTGGTAAGTATATTCCGTTTTGACGAATTTGAGGTAGTGTGCCGAGGAGCACTCTTGACATCACTCTTAGGATATTTACTGGTTTTAGCAGGTTTATTTTTAGATATTGGGCAGTGGTTTAACTCATGGAGACCATATTTTTCTTGGGGATATTCTTCTGTACTTTTTGAAGTATTTTGGTGTATTTCCATTTACACAAGCATACTGACCTTTGAATTTTTTGAAATCTTTACCGAGAGAGTGCTGACGAAGAGACTCCACAGGTACATAGTAAGAGTATTGCCGATTTTCATTGTAATAGGCTTGATATTCCCAATGATGCATCAGTCCTCTTTGGGCGGATTGTTTCTCATTATGAAGGAAAGAATGTTTCCTCTGTGGTGGAGTGAGTTCCTTCCATTGTATTTCCTCATGTCATCTTTCTTTGTAGGATCTGCTATGGTAGGTGTAGAATCATCCTTCGCCAGCAAAGCCTATGGGCACGGTATTCCTCATAACGTAATGAAAAAGCTCACCCGTATTGGTGGCTGTATCATGCTGGTGTACCTTTTAATGAAGATTTATGATTTATTCACCATGAATTTATGGAGTTACGTCTTCCAAGGCGGCTTGCAAAGCAATATGTATTGTATCGAAATGCTATTCGGTATAATCATACCCATAATAATTATTTTCAGCCCAATTGCTGATACAAAGTTTGGTCTGGCAGGTTATGCATGGCTCACAGTGCTGGGCGTGGTTGTAAATCGTATGAATTGCGTATTTACCTCAATGTATGAATCAGGAAGCTATTTCCCATCAGCAGGCGAAATTTTTATTAGTATAGGATTGGTATCAGCAGGTGCACTGGTATACGCATTCTTAGTAGAAAATCTCAATATTTTAGGACGTAAGCACGCCGTACAGATAAATGTACATAAAAATAAAGATATTAGAAGTCTTATTTGGGCTTTTGTAAGACCTAACAATTAAAATAATATTTAGTGAAATAAAAGAGGAAAAGCAACTTTATCCAGAAAACAGGTAAAGCCTTTTCTTCTTTTTTATCACACTTATCGAGGTGATTTAAATTGTATTCATAGTTGAGGAACTTAAAAGATTTATTTCAATTTAAAAGTTTTTGCTTTAGTTTGTTTATGATATTTACTTCCGATAACGATGAATTATCGGAAGTATTAAAAATAAGTGAAATTTAATAAAATTTAATACAAGTTAGCCGACCACTAAAATACTGCTGCTATGGCGTTTTTAGCTGTTTTTGCTGTTTGTAGTTTTGATTATTTTTTATCCGTTTTTATTTTGTTAAACATTCAAAAGGGGTTAAATTAGGGGTTAAAATATTTTTATATCTTCTTAATATGTCACATTCAAAAAAGGCTTCCTGCTAAAATCTGCAAGAAGCCTTTTTGAATGTGTTTTATTAAAATTTAGTCATATTAGTGTTCTAAGTCATACATAATCCGTTCAGCTTTTTCTGGATGGTCTTTTAAAATCGTAGCAAATTTCTTGATAAGTTCCCATTCTGCATCCGATGCTCTGGTAGACCTCATTTTTCGTTCAGTTCCATCATGTGCAGCTGGTCGTCTTCCTGCACCTTCTCTAGCACCACCTCTAGCCATTTTCTTGCACCTTCTTATAAACCTTAACCCATAATACACATGCAATTGTTGAAATTACCAATGATACAATAGATATTCCTAAAACTAATTCTTGCATTTTCTCAATATGGAGATTATAATGGTAATAGAAGCTAGGCAGGGATTGCGACTCCCTGCTTCGCTTTCAAGGTAAGTTATTGATTTTACTTATCGTTGTTTTTCTTGTAGGTCTTGTATGCGGTGATTGCAGTTGCCAGCTGAAGTATCGCCGTTACAAGACTTATAAGAGCTATTACCAATTGTATATTCTCCATATCATCACCTCCTTATCTACGATTTTATTATATCACTTTTAAATAGATTTGTCAATACATTTTTCAAAAACAAAACAATTATTATACAAAAACAGCGTACTATTTCACAACAATACGCTAAAAGTCTTGCATTTTACCTTATTTTCTGCTATAATCAACTTAATCTATTAGGTTGATTATAGTGATGATTATATTGAGGACGTTCATCCAGAATGATAAATCATCACCCATAAGGTGGAGTAAGAAATACTCTAACATGGTATGCACCACCTTTCCGACACCAGTGTTCTGCCAAAACACTGGTGTTTTTTATTTGTTTTTTATCGTTTGTTACTCAGCAGCTGTAGCCTTATCTACAATCTGCTCCACTCCCCAAATTCCTGCTGAAATAATAGCAGGAATCAACAAATTGTCACGAAACTTAATCCATGCACTGTCGTCTGCCTTTACACTAGCCTTGACTGCATCTGAATAAGCGTTGCCAATTTCCTTCACTGCTGGAACGACCTTATCCTTTACCCAGCCGAGAAAAGCTGTTTTTGCAGTATCAGTTGCATAATCTTTAACATCTGCCACAATTTCATTTTTAAATTCTTCAATTGTCATTCCTATTACCTCCATCTGATATTTGTTCATAATTACCACCTCTTAATGTTTGAGGTTTGCAAAATAGTCAGTAATGCCACGGGCTACTGCTCTTGCAAAATCATCCTGCCTATTCGCCAACAGTTCTGCATCAGAGTCATTGTCGATAAATGCAAGTTCCACCAGTGCGGCAGGCATATTGGTATGCTTTAAGACAAGCAGTCCCGGCCTGCTCTTTACACCGC
>CALZDE010000158.1 GCA_945637225.1 uncultured Selenomonadaceae bacterium | reverse complement strand
TCGACAGGTCCAAAACCCGTTGTTTATCAATATATCCCTTCTGATAGGCAATTTCCTCTATGCAGGCAATCTTCAATCCCTGTCTTGCCTGAATTGTCTGTACAAAAGCTGCCGCCTGCATCAGTGAGTCATGCGTACCTGTATCAAGCCACGCATAGCCATGTCCCATCTGCTCAACATGAAGCTTCTTTTTCTCCAAGTAAACACGATTGACATCAGTTATTTCTAATTCGCCTCGTGGTGATGGTTTAATAGATTTAGCTATCTCCACAATATCCTTATCGTAGAAATACAAACCTGTTACGGCATAATTAGATTTTGGCTTTGCTGGTTTTTCCTCTAAGCTGATTGCTTTACCAGTTTCATCAAAATCTACTACACCATAGCGTTCTGGGTCTCTTACGTAATAAGCAAATACGGTGGCACCATCCTCCTGTCTGGAAGCTCGTTCCATCAGCTCTGACATACCCGCACCATAGAAAATATTATCGCCTAAAACCAGCGCACAACCTTCACCATCAATAAATTTTTCACCGATAATAAATGCCTGTGCTAAACCATCTGGACTTGGCTGGACTGCATAAGAAATCTTAATCCCCCACTGACAGCCATCGCCTAGCAGACGTTTAAAATTATTGTTATCCTCTGGTGTAGTAATTACCAAAATATCATTTATACCTGCCAGCATCAATGTACTCAAAGGATAGTAAATCATTGGCTTATCATAAACAGGCATGAGCTGCTTGCTGACTACCTTAGTCAATGGATAAAGTCTTGTACCACTGCCACCTGCAAGAATAATTCCCTTCCTTATCATATTATTCCCCCCTAAATCATTAGTCAAGAATGAGCCCAGCAAAAACTGAGCTCATCGTGTATCTTAATTATTTAAAATCTACAAATTCATTTATCCTTGCGCCGCCCTTAATCATTGGCTCCACAAAGCTTCTATGAATGTTCATAACAATTACATGAGGTCTGTCATCCTCAGCCATAGCAGTTGCAAATGCTTCAGCAAATCCTTCTGGAGAATCTACATTTACCGCAGAAATACCAAAACTGCTTGCCCACATAGCAAAATCCATTGGGTAGCTCATTTCTTCTTCGCAGGCAATATAACGCTCCTTGTACATTACCTTCTGAAGCTGGCGAATCATGCCCAGACTGGTATTATTTACGATAATTGAAATCAAAGGCAGATTTAAACGGGCAACGGTGAAAAGCTCGTTACCAGTCATCTTGATACCACCATCACCAGAAACACAGACAACACGTCTTTTGCTTCCCTGCGCACGATATGCTACCTGAGCACCCATAGCCGCTGGAAGACCGAAGCCCATAGTACCAAGACCACCTGAAGTAAACCAGGTACGAGGAGTCTCTACGCGGAGATGAAGTGCACACCACATCTGATGCTGTCCCACGTCTGTTGCAAAAGCAAATTCCTTATCCTTAGTAGCCTTAGCGATATGATTCATAGCCCATGGCACAGTAAGTCTTGTTACATTATAATCGTAAGCATATTCCTCACGCCAGCTGGCAATCTTCTTCCACCACTTATCAAGGCGGTTGGCAACAGGCTCACGGCGCATTAAAAGCTTCAAAATGACCTTCATGTCACCAGCCAAACCAATAGAGCTTGGAATATTCTTATCTATTTCTGCTGGGTCTATATCTACATGAATAAACTTAGTTCCAGCAGTATATTTAGAAAGATTACCTGTCTGACGGTCAGCAAAACGGCTTCCTAATGAAATAACTAAATCAGCATTAGCTACAGCATTATTAGCGGCCTTTCTGCCATGCATACCTGAGAAGCCAAGAACATTTTTATGAGAACGAGGTACACTGCCAATTCCCATAAGGGTATATACTATAGGCAAATTATAGTGTTCTGCAAATTCAACAACTTCCTTAGAAGCACCTGAATAGGTAGCACCACCGCCACAGATTATTACTGGCTGTTTTGCACTGCAAATAACTTCAGCAGCTTCAGCAGCACAAATAGTGAAATCTGCATCAGGATCATTCTTTTCTCTTTCTACGTAATCATCTTCATAGAAAGGGGTCTCTCCCAAAAGAATATTTCTAGGAATATCTATAAGCACAGGCCCAGGACGGCCACTCTTGGCAAGACGGAAAGCCTCACGGACACTTGCCGCTAAAACCTTTGGGTCCTTAATCTTATAATTATGCTTAGTAATAGGCATGGTAACATCTAAGATGTCAGTTTCCTGAAAAGAATCTCTGCCTAAAAGATTTGTATCTACCTGTCCTGTGATTGCTACAACAGGTATTGAATCCATAAATGCAGTAGCGATACCAGTAACCAGATTGGTAGCACCAGGACCAGACGTAGCTATGCAGACACCTACCTTGCCAGTAGCTCTAGCATAACCATCAGCAGCATGAGCGGCATTCTGCTCATGAGTGGTCAGTATCTGATTGATATCCTTTGCATCATAAAGAGCATCATATAATGGAAGAATCATTCCTCCTGGGTATCCAAATAGGGTGTCAACGCCCTGTTCCTCAAGACACTTGACTACAACTTGTGCTCCGTTCATTACATGGCCCCTCCTATCGCCAAATTTTATTTATTAAAGGCACTCAATAACAGCCTTTGTCATTTCTTCGGTAGTTGCCTTCTTAAAGCCCTCACGCCACAGGTCAGCAGTTCTCCAGCCCTTATCAAGAGCAGAATCAACAGCCTTCTCAATAGCCTGAGCAGCTTCTTCCTCACCTAAGGAATAACGCAGCAGCATAGCAGCAGAAAGAATAGTGCCTACTGGATTTGCAATGCCCTTGCCTGCAATGTCAGGTGCAGAACCATGAATTGGCTCATAAAGGCTGGTGCACTCACCAATAGAAGCAGATGGCATCATACCGATAGAACCGCCTACTACTGCTGCCTCATCACTTAAAATATCGCCAAAGAGGTTGCCAGTAAGAATTACATCAAACTGACTTGGATGAGTTGCCAGCTGCATTGCGCAGTTATCTACATACATATTATTTAATTCAACATCACTGTAATTCTTAGCCATTTCAGCTACAGTACGTCTCCACAGGCGGGAAGTTGCCAGTACATTTGCCTTATCTACAGAAGTTACCTTGCCACGGCGAAGCTTTGCAGTTTCAAATGCCAGCTTGGAAATACGGTCTACCTCTGGAACGGAATAATTCTCCAAATCCCAGGCACGCTCTGCACCGTCCTTCATCTCGGACTCACATTTCTCACCAAAGTAAATACCGCCAACCAGCTCACGAACGATAACGAGGTCAACACCCTTTACCAGCTCTGGCTTCAATGGAGAATACTCAACTAAGGAATCAGCTACCTTAACAGGGCGGAGATTTGCATAAAGACCTAAACCTTTGCGCAGACCAAGAATTGCTTTCTCAGGACGCAGTGCAGGGTCAACATTATCCCACTTGTCACCGCCAACAGCACCAAAGAGTACACCATCAGCTTCCTTGCAGGCATTTAAGGTATCATCTGGCAGAGGTACACCAAACTTATCATAAGCAGTACCGCCAGCATCTTTATAATCATATTCTAAATCCAGAGAAAACTTCTCTGCAACCTTTTTCAATACTTCAACAGCAGAGGTAGTGATTTCACTGCCAATACCGTCGCCAGGAATTACAACGATTTTCTTTGCCATTATAAAAATCTCCTTCTCGAACATTTTTCATATTGTTCTATTATACCATAATTTTCTATCAATTACAACGAATTTTAGTCTTTAAGAGTAAATTAAATTTTTAGTGTCAGATTTCCGTCAGAAAAAATAGCCCGCAAGCAAGCAACTCACAGGCTATCATATGACCATATTTTCTTACTTTTTATTTTTTGTGTAATTAATCAAACCGCCTGCATCAGCAATTTCCTGAACAAAGCCAGGTAATGGCTGAGCATGGAATACGTCGCCAGTAGTCAGATTTTCAATTGTACCAGTAAGAGTATCTACTCTCAGCTTGTCGCCATGACTAATCTTTTCTACATCAGCACCAATTTCCAAAAGTGGCAGACCAATGTTGATACCATTACGATAGAAGATACGAGCAAAATCTGCAGCAATTACCACAGGAACACCAGCAGCCTTAATTGCAACAGGTGCATGCTCACGAGAAGAACCACAGCCGAAGTTCTTGCCGCCTACCATGATGTCACCCTCAACTACGTTCTGTGCAAAAGGTGCGTCTAAATGCTCGTCGCTGTCTTCCATGCAGTGAGCCGCTAAATCCTTAGGGTCAAAGGAGTTCAGATAACGGGCTGGAATAATTACGTCAGTATCGATGTTATCGCCATAACGCCAAGTCTTTCCTTCGTATGCCATATTACTTTACCTCCTCTGGAAGTGCGATTTTACCAAGAATTGCACTTGCTGCCGCTACATAAGGGCCTGCTAAATAAACCTCAGAATCTACATGACCCATACGGCCACGGAAATTACGGTTGGTAGTTGAAACAGCCTTTTCACCAGCGGCCATGATACCCATATGAGCACCTAAGCATGGGCCACAGGTTGGAGTGCTTACTGCACAGCCAGCTTCAACAAAGATATCTACCAAACCTGCATGAATTGCATCCATATATACCTGCTGAGAACCAGGAATTACGATACAGCGAACATCAGGATGTACCTTGTGACCCTTGAAAATCTCTGCCGCCTGCTTTAAGTCGTCAAAACGGCCATTGGTGCAGGAGCCGATAATTACCTGATCAATCTTTATTTCGCCAATCTCAGATACTGGGTGAGTATTGCCTGGAAGATGTGGGAAAGCAACAACTGGAGTCAGCTCAGAGAGATTAATCTCTACTACCTGATCATACTCTGCATCCTCATCAGCAACAACTGGCTCATAAGGATAATCTACACGGCCTTCTACATATTCCTTAGTGATTTCATCAAATGGGAAAATACCATTCTTACCGCCAGCTTCGATTGCCATATTTGCAATAGTGAGACGGTCAGTCATAGTCATTTCTGCAACGCCTTCACCAGCAAATTCCAGTGCCTTGTAAAGTGCGCCATCAACGC
>CALZDE010000157.1 GCA_945637225.1 uncultured Selenomonadaceae bacterium | reverse complement strand
CCCTTGAAGCCGCCGTGAGAGGGCGGAGTCTTAACCACTTGACCAAGGCGCCATTTCATTTACCATCATCAGCTGTTGATTTATTTTATATCTCTCGCTGACGACTATTACAGTATACTACATAGAAATATGTTTGTCAAGCACTTTTTAAAAAAATTTTAAATTTATCCTAAAACACCTGCCAAATACTCTTCCAAATTACTCTTGATAGGCATCAGATAAAGATTATCACCACGATTTATAGCAAAATCCTTTACCTTTTTAGAAAATTCAATACTCCATTCAAGCGTCGGAGCAAAGCCCTTTGGGAAAATTACATTATTTTTTAACTCCCAATAACTCTGGGAACGCTCAGACAGAACTGGAGTCACACCCCAATATACATTCTGGCCTTCCAGCATATCAGCATATATTTCCAAATAGCGCATATCAAAGAATGGCTGTGTAAAGAAACCTACCGCCCCAGCCTGCAATTTTCTGCGAATGCGGTACATCTCCTGACGCATACTGCCACGGTACTGGTCAATACCAGCATACACCTTTACTTCTGGCATTTCCTGACGGAATTTAGTAATGACATCAGTTGTTACAGTAGGATAAAATTTATAAGTCATATCCTGTGGCGGATCACCCTCAATTACCAGCACCTCAGTAATACCGTTTCTTCTAAGGTCAGCCCTCATTGGAAGAGGTTCATCAAGATTAATATCAATAGCACGGATATGAGGCATTACTGCTGGATAATAATTCTGTGCCAGCGCCGCACCCTGCCAGCTGCGAATTTCAAATCGCAATAAATCAGGTATATTAATTATATCAATGTTAGGAATTTTGCTTTTTACTAAATCTAAATCACTGGTAAGACCTTCCTCAGTACGTGGAATAAGTTCTACAGATATTCTGCTCACAAAATCACTTCTTTCTGTTAGACTTTACTTCATTAACACAATAATACTATATAAATTCATATATGTCAAGTATGTTTACAATAAAAAGAGGACGGATTTCTCCATCCCCTCTAAAATTTCTATATCATTAGAACAAGCCAGTAATTTTACCGTTCTCGTCAATATCCATATTCTCAGCGGCAGGCTTCTTAGGCAGACCAGGCATAGTGAGAATATCACCTGTCAAAGCTACAATGAAACCAGCACCAGCAGAGATACGAAGCTCCTTAACAGTAATCTTGAAGCCCTCTGGACGGCCCAGCTTAGTTGGGTCATCAGACAGGGAATACTGAGTCTTAGCCATGCAGACTGGCATCTTATCTAAGCCTAAATCCTCAATTTCCTTCAGCTGTTTCTTTGCGGCAGTGGTAAACTCAACACCTTCACCACCATAAACACGCTTAACAACTGCTTCAATCTTCTCTGGAATGCTCTGCTCAACATCATAGGTGAAGTTAAAGTTATTTGGCTTCTCCATAGCTGCCACTACCTTGTCAGCAAGAGCAATACCGCCTTCACCGCCCTTTGCCCAAACTTCGGACAGAGCAACCTCAGCACCAAGCTCGTTGCACTTCTTCTCTACGAAATCCAGTTCTTCCTTGGTATCGGTTGGGAAAGCATTGATAGCTACTACTGCTGGCAGACCGAAAGCATGAACAGTTTCGATATGCTTAATGAGATTTGCCAAGCCCTTTTCAAGAGCCGCCATATCCACAGTACCAAGCTCAGTCTTAGGAACACCGCCATGCATCTTAAGAGCGCGTACAGTAGCGACAATAACTACTGCATCAGGCTTTAAGCCAGCAAAACGGCACTTAATGTCAAGGAACTTCTCAGCACCGAGGTCAGCACCGAAACCAGCCTCAGTAATTACAACATCAGCAAACTTCAATGCAAATTTGGTTGCCATGATGGAGTTACAGCCATGAGCAATATTAGCGAAAGGACCACCGTGAATGAGTGCTGGTGTACCCTCTAATGTCTGAACGAGGTTTGGCTTGATTGCATCCTTAAAGAGCAGAGTCAAAGCACCAGTAACATTTAATTCATCAGCTAATACAGCACGTCCGCTTCTAGTGTAAGCTACAACAATCTTGCCCAGACGCTTCTTCATATCCTCTAAATCAGTAGAAAGACAGAGAATAGCCATCATTTCAGAAGCAACTGTAATATCAAAGCCAGTTTCACGAGGAACACCATGAGCCTTGCCACCCATGCCGATAACCACGTTACGCAAAGCACGGTCATTCAGGTCAAGAACACGCTTCCATGCCACACGGCGAACATCAATATCCAGTGCATTGCCCTGCTGAATATGATTATCCAAAACTGCCGCTAAAAGATTGTGCGCAGTAGTAATTGCATGGAAATCACCAGTAAAGTGAAGGTTAATATCCTCCATAGGTACTACCTGAGCATAACCACCGCCTGCGGCACCACCCTTTAAGCCAAAGCATGGGCCAAGAGATGGCTCACGGAGAGCAACTGCAACTTTAGTACCCTTCTTGTGGAAAGCATCTGCCAGACCAACGCTTGTAGTAGTCTTGCCCTCTCCTGCTGGTGTAGGATTGATAGCAGTTACCAGGACCAGCTTGCCATTTGGCTTATCTTTTACTTTGTTCCAAGCATCAAGGGAAATCTTCGCCTTGTACTTGCCATACATTTCCAAATCATCTTCATTAATATCCAGAACAGCCGCAATCTTGCTAATGTGCTGCATTTCCGCTTCCTGAGCGATTTCTACATCAGTTTTCATTATGCTCCTCCTAAATATATTGGACAATTGTTTAACTAATCTTAAATCTTAAATACTAATCACTTAGCCAACTGTAACTCTGCCGCAATAACGGTATTCTGCATAAGCATTGCAATAGTCAAAAGGCCAACACCGCCAGGAACAGGAGTAATTGCACCTGCTACTTCCTTTACTGCCTCAAAATCAACATCACCAACCAGCTTAGTACGGGTGCTGTCTTCTGGATGTGGAATGCGATTGATACCAACGTCAATAACTGCCGCACCTGGCTTAACCATATCTGGAGTAACAAAGCGAGGCTTGCCAACTGCCGCAACTAAAATATCTGCCTGCTTAGTAATCTCAGCTAAATTAGCAGTACGGGAATGACAGATAGTAACGGTAGCATTTCTGCTTAACAGAAGATGAAGCATAGGCTTGCCGACAATATTACTGCGGCCAATCACAACAGCATGCTTGCCTTCAATAGGAATACCTGCTAATTCCAGCATACGGATACAGCCATGAGGCGTACATGGAATAAGTGCCTTCTGACCAGTAACAAGACGGCCAACATTCACTGGATGGAAGCCATCAACATCCTTCAATGGGTCAATTGCCTCCAAAACCTCAGACTCATAAGGCTGTAATGCCTTTGGTAAAGGAAGCTGTACCAAAATACCGTGAATCTTAGGGTCATTATTAAGGCGGTGAATTTCTGCTAAAAGCTCCTCACGGGTAGTTGTTTCAGGCATTTCAACACCTTCAGAATAAAAACCCAGCTCAGTACAGCCCTTGTGCTTATTGCGGACATAAACCTGAGAAGCAGGATTTTCACCAACGATAATTACTGCTAAACCAGGATTTACGCCATATTTATTACGAATTTCCTCTGCCTTTTTGCCAGCCTCTTCCTTTAAAGCAGCCGCAAAAAACTTACCTTCTAATAATTTTGCGCTCATGGAATTACCTTCCCTTTCAGTTACAAAAATACTGTTTTGATTATAACACATACTGAATAAAAGTGCAAGCTAATGACTTTTCTTCATGTAAATATTTTTAATATAGGACATCATTTTTCCTTTTTCCTGCTTTAATCTGAGATAAAATCTGCGACGACGGTAAAGCATAAAGACCGCACTGCATAATACACCTATGGAAAGACTCTGCCAATATCCCACAGCCCCTGCTTCAAAAAATAAATCCAAAGCCAGGCCTAAAGGAAGACACACTATCCAATAAGCAATTATACAGCCCCACAAGGCAGAATCTACATCCTTATAGCCACGAAGAATGCCCTGAATCGGTGCCGCTATAGTATCACCACACTGCCAAACCATAGCCCAGAATAAAAATTCTACAAACATCGTCTTGATAGCAATATCATTACTGTATATACCAGCAATTTCCATACTGAAAATATACTCTAACACGATATAGATAAAAGCAAAAATCACACTCAGCTGAAGTCCTACCTTGTCATAAAGCCCTGCAGAATTATACCTTCTTGCACCATATTCAATACCTATAACAATAGTAAGTGCCATAGAAAAGCTCATCGGTATCATGTAAATCAGACAGGAAAAATTCATCGCCGCCTGATGTGCCGCAATAACATCTGTACCAAACTTAGCCATAAAAAGCCCCATAATACAGAATATAGCTACCTCTGCAAAAATAGATAAACCAATAGGAATACCCATGCGCAAATATGCTAAAATACCCGAAATATCAACAGCAGAAAAATCCCTGTCAAAATACTGCCTGTATTCCTCTCTCTTATATACCACAAAAATAAACATCAGAAGTATAATTATATTAGTTATTCCCGTTGCTACACCAGCACCGATACCGCCTAATGCCGGCAGACCGCATTTGCCAAAAATAAGAACATAATTTAATAAACCATTGATAGGAAGACCAGACAAATAAAGCTTCATACTTATATCGGTACGTTTGGATGTATCAATCAGTGCTCTTAAAGGCACCGTCAAATAAAAAGGAATAAAGCCAACCGCCGCACCGATCCAATAGCCTATACCTATCCTATAAACCTCTGCTTCAAGATTCATTTCTGAAAAAAGTGCAGGAACCCACCAATAGGCAGGAACAATCACCAAGAGTCCCAGCACAATTGCCAGCAAAATACCCTGTTTTAAATATAATCTGACCTTTTCCGGCTCCTTAGCACCAAGAGCATTCGCAATAAGAGGAGTAGCCGCTGTCAAAATACCGCTCAGACCAACCAGAAGCGGAGATATGGTATTTCCTGCTACGGAAGCACCTGCCAAATCATTATTGCCGGCATGACCTGACATACTCGCATCAAAAAACGACATACCCATAATTGCAGCCTGGCTCACCAGAATTGGCACCATAACCGTTATGAGCCTTCTTACTTTCACTGCACCACGAACCTGAAATAAATCCAACTAATCATCTCCAAATAAAATTATAA
>CALZDE010000156.1 GCA_945637225.1 uncultured Selenomonadaceae bacterium | reverse complement strand
GAGTGGGCATATGAAGCTAATATCCGTCAGGAATTAGGACAATATATAGCAAACAAGGTACAGGAAACAGGCGACAGTGATTATTTAAAAAATAATTTGCAGACGGTAGAGGCTGAAGGCAGCAGACTGCTAAAGGAATTTAGCAAGAAGAATTTGTATTCTTATCCTAATAAAAAGAATGTCCGCATGGAGCTTCCTTGGGTACGTACCTTTGAGAATAAAGTGATTATTGAATGATGAGCTTATTTAGGAGGAAAAATAATGGTTCGTGAAATAATGCATGATGAAAAATTTCTATCTCAAAAAGCAGAACCAGCTACAAAGGATGATATGGAAACCGCACAGGATTTAGCAGATACCCTTATTTGCTACCGCTATAAATGTGTAGGACTGGCTGCTAATATGATAGGTGTAAATAAGGCAATTATAGCAATAAAGCCAGAGGAAGCTACAGAAGTTTTGCTGATGTTCAATCCTAAAATAGTAAAGAAATCCGCTAAATCACATAAGGTAGAGGAAGGATGTCTTTCCCTTGAAGGCCACAGGGAGACAGTTCGCTATGAAAGTATAGAAGTAGCTTATCGTGATAAGGATTGGCAGAAAAGGAAGGAAAAGTATAGTGGCTGGATTGCCCAAATCATACAGCATGAAATAGACCATCTTAATGGTATTTTGATTTAATGTTACGATAAAATAATACTTGCATTATAAAATAATTTATTGTATAATTAAAAAAGATTTGTTGAAGAACGAATTATAATTTAATTTTGGGAGGAATTTATAATGGCAAGACCAGGTAAATCCGTAGCAGAAAAGATTGCTATCATTGATGAGAAGATTGCAAAGACTAGCGAGAAGCTGAATTCTTTAAAGCAGGCTCGTAAGGCTTTAGAGGCACAGCAGAAGGAAGCGGATTTCGCTGAGTTACTGAGCGTAATGAGCGAGAAGGGCATGACCCCTGCACAGCTGAAGGACATGATCAGCCAGCCTCAGGAGCAGCCACAGGAACAGCAGAACTGGCAATAAGGTTTATTAAGAGGGCGCATCTTTATGGTGAGGCCCTTTTTTATTTTGAAAAAATTTTTTGTGCCGTACTAAAGAAGGATTTTTTCAGGTATTGTCAAATAAGAAAAATAAAAGCATATTTATGAGGAGGAAATAAAATGAAGGCATTAGTATTATTAGCAAATGGTTTTGAGGAAGTAGAAGGCATTACCCAGATTGATTTCCTGAGACGTGGCGGTGTGGAAGTTGTTTCTGCATCTATCCATGATTCCAAAAAAATTACAGGCGCGCATGATATACATATAGGAGCGGATGAGACTCTGGCAAATGTAAATCCAGATGAATTTGATATTGTTGTACTGCCTGGCGGTTATGGCGGAATGATGAATTTCAAAAATTCTGAGGCAGTAGCAGGATTGCTGAAAAAATTTGTATCAGAGAACAAGTGGATTGCTGCTATCTGTGCATCTCCATCTGTATTTGGTGTGCTGGGACTGGCTGAAGGAAAGAAGTGCACCTGTTATCCTGGATTTGAGGAAGAAATGAAGGGTGCTGACTGCACTGGGGAAAATGTAGTTGTAGATGGAAAGATGATTACCTCCAAGGGCCCAGGTACATCCATTGATTTTGCATTGAAGATGATTGAAATTCTTGTAAGCAAGGAAAAGGCTGATGAAGTAGCAGAGGCTGCACAGTACAGCAAGTAAGAAAATGTGAGGGAGGGATGATGATGAAAACGGAGAAGATTAATCAGGAATATTACTTATCTAACTATCGTGAAATCATTCCTCTCTATGTTGCTTCCGGTGCTGCTTCAGCTGATACACTGGAGCATTACCTTATACAGATAAAAAATTTTTTATCATGGTGCAAAAAATCAGAGATTAATCCTTTGAAGCTTAATCCAAGTGATATACGCAAGTGGACAGAAGGTCTGCTGGAAAAAGGATATGCCCGTGGCAGTGTAGCCTTTATGCTTGCCTCAGTAAAAAAATTTTATAAATGTGCAGTCATTCTGGAATTGCTGAAAAAAAGTCCAGCAGAAGAAGTAAGCTGTCTGGCTCCTTTTGATGAGGATGCCCTTATTACTTATTACACTCCAGAGGATATACAGAAGATTATTCACGCCTTTGATGAAGAAAAAGATTTTATACGCTGCAGGAATACTCTGATCGTTTATCTTATGGGTGTAGAAGGACTCAGGAATGTGGAAATTCATCGCATGAACAGAAATGATATAGACTTTACCAATAAAATAATTATGGTAAGAGGGAAAGAAAAATCTGGAAAAATGGAGCCTATTTATCCTGCCAAAGAAACCTTTGAAGCTATTGATGATTATCTGAAGTCTATCCCAAAGGATGCTGAAATAAAAAGAGAGGAATTCATGGTCCCGCTTATTTTATCAGGTTCTAATCTCCATCAGTTTGGAAGAATAAGCAGAACAGGATTGCGCTGGATAATGAATGAAGCACTAAAAAGAGCAGGCATGAAAAGAAAAGGACAATCCTGTCACATTCTTCGTCATAGCTGTGCGACAAATCTCTACGCTGATACCAAGGATTTGAAAAAAGTACAGGCAGCACTTCGCCATAAAAGCTCCAATATAACAGCAAGATATGCCAAAACCTATGACAGTATGAATAAATAAATGAAATAAGGGTGAAATAACATGACAATGGAAACAGAGTATGAAGTAACTGTAATAGAAACATTTACCAGAAAGATAACTGTACGGGCTCACTCGAAGCATGAAGCCAGTCAAAAGGTATGCGAGATGTACAAAAGAGGAGACATAGCTTTGAACGATGATGATTATACAGTTACTGAGTTTTTAATAGATGGAGAAATTGTTTAGTAATATTACATAGAAAAAAGCAGTAAAAATGATAATTACTTTTAGTTCCGATAAATAAATTTTAAAGGAACTAATTTTTTTTTGCACAAAGTCAGTAATTGCAGGGCTTTAAGGGCTTTTTTCCCTTTCTGATGAAACCTGCCTTTGCCTATTCATCATATCATCCATTCTGAATGTACATTATATGTGGGATTTTTGGCGGTTTGTAGTGCGTGGAGTGGATATTTGGGATATCAAATTTTTTTAGATATTTATAACGACTAAGAGATGTCCCCCACTTCTATAAGTGGCGGGTACCTTATTCTATAAATATAAAAATACAATATATAAAATATTATTTCCTATACGATATATATAATATTATAATAATAAAATACATATTAAATTATATTTTGCATATATAAAAATATAATTTTACAATACTAAATATAGAATAATATTATATATTTTTGATATTTAAAATATTCAATACATAAAATATTAAAAAGTATATTAAATATAAAAAATCCCCTGCCAGCAGACAGAGGATTTTTCATTACGCATCAATTTTTTTGTATCGCAAGAAATTTATTGTAGGTTTCAAGATTTTCTTCTAAGTCCTTTTTGATAAGGGAATTGATATACGCTGTTTTGTTTCCCTTAAAGAAAAGTGCTGCCCCTGCTTCCATTCCTGCATGAAGCTCTGCTGGTACAGCCAAAGAAATTTTTACTGTCTCACCATTTGAAGGACGGCCAGCCTTTTTCTCTTTTTTTACTTCCTTTTCACCGATGAAATTCTGAACATTCTCCGCTGCCTTGCTGACGTAATTTCCCTTAGCCATTTATTCTTGCCTCCAATTCATTTACAAATTCACGATAATCTAAGGTAGTATTTCCCTTTGGTGCATATTCATGGAGAGGAACATAATATTCAGTAAGAGCCTCTGCACAAGCTACACTTTCTCTTATCATTGTTTCAAATCTGGTGGAGCCCAGCTTTTCAGCAATAGAACTTGCCAAATCTGCCATTCTGCTGGATTTTTTGGTATTTGCCTTTGCCTTGATAGTAAGGATGCCAGCAACAGAAAGCTTTTCATTGTTGTCCTGAGCAAGCTCGATGGCATGAGCAAAATCCATAAGACCATCTAACGCCCAGCCAGATTCCTCGACAGGAATTACAATGTAGTCTGCCATAGCCAAAACATTTTTCAAAGCCACACCAATAGAAGGCGGAGTATCTATAATGATATAATCAAAATCCTTCTCGACGGACCTAATGGAACGCTTCAGATGAGTGAAACGTCTTTCATCTACCTTGACCATGGTCTCTGCATCAGACAGAAGCGGGTCAGAAGGAATGATAAATCCCTTTGCGGTTTCCTGGATACAGTCAGCAGCGGGCTCATCACCACAGAGAATATCAACAAAAGTAGCCGCATCCTTAATCTGTGCTTCATAGAATTTGGTACTGTTACACTGGGAATCCGTATCAATAAAAAGAACCCTCTTGCCTCTGAATTTCAGCTCCTGTGCCATACAGATACTGGTAGTAGTCTTGCCGACACCACCTTTCTGATTTGCAACAGCAATCTTAACAGCCATGCACACACCCCCAAAAAAAGATATTATTAAATAGATAAAATATCTAAAATATATTTTATTATACTATACCTAAAATATTAAAAATATAATTTATTCTTATATATATTTTATATAAAAAATAGAATTTTGTCAATAGAAAATATAATTTTAAAGGTATAATATTAAAATAATAAACTATATTTAATATATAGAACATATAATTTAATAAAAAGTATTTTATATATATTAAATATATATAAATAAAAAACATATTCTATGGATAAAATTAAAAAGTTCCGATAAAAAATCCATACTTCATTGGTAATGGCGTACCAGCTAAAAAGTATAGATTCGTAAATTTGTAGGACTTTAGTTCTGCGTAATGATGTTGTATTTACCTTATCATATCCAGTATCACTTGATATATGAAGAAATATAATGAAAATGGTTTTATGCCGGTTTGTTTGCTCATAGTTTCATGAAAATTAAACAAAAAAAAGAGCCACTTGCGCGGCTATAAGGGAATGGATGATATGATTTATTTATAATTTGGGAATGGGGAATTATTAAAAAGGGGAAGAAAAATGATATATATTGAACAATGAAGGGATGTTTTATCTCGTTCATTGGAACAACTATAATATATCACATTGTAAAAACGATGTCAATAGATATGACGATTTTCCTAATTAACGAAATTGTCAGACAATTTTAGTAAAGGCATTTCTGAAACAAATATGCAAATTTGCTTAATGACATTATCCCTTTAGTATGGTGAA
>CALZDE010000155.1 GCA_945637225.1 uncultured Selenomonadaceae bacterium | reverse complement strand
AAAACTCTTACACAATCTTTTCATAGCATAAGCATCCTAAAAAAACTTTACTTTACATCACGTCTTAAAATGGTATATGGCTCTACTGGCTGTACCATTTTCATTTTGATAATCTGCTGAGCGTGAGGTGCTACATCTATTGCTTCACCCTTATCATTATACATCTCAGAAATTACCTGACGATAGGTTGGCAGATTTGGCTGGAAAACCTCTATTTCCTGACCAATTTTCATATTGTTGCGCTGTTCTACCACTGCAAAACCAGTCTCGGCATCATATTCCTTTACCAGCCCTACAAAATCTGAGGTCTGAGTATATGAGGAACTGCTGTAAATCTGGTCCTCACTGGTAGTCTTATGCAGGAAAAAGCCTGTTGTATAGGCACGATGAGAAACCTTGTCAAGCTCCTCCACCCACTCCTGTTTAATGGAAAAATTCTCTGGGTCCTCAAAATAACTGTCAATAGCCATGCGATATGCCTTCACGACACTAGCGGCATAGTGAACGCTTTTCATACGGCCTTCAATCTTCAGGCTGTCAATCCCTGTCTCAATTATTTCCGGCAAATGAGGCATGAGACACATATCACGGGAATTCATGATATACGTACCTCGCTCATCCTCTTCGATATTGAAATACTCACCAGGGCGGTTTTCCTCCACCAGATTATACTTCCAGCGGCAGGACTGAGCACAGGCACCACGATTGGCATCACGGCCTGTCATATAAGCACTTAAAAGACATCTGCCAGAATAGGAAATGCACATAGCACCATGAACAAACATTTCCAGCTCTACATCACACTTTTCGCGGATGGTCTTTAATTCCTGCAAAGAAAGCTCACGAGCCATTACAACACGAGTTGCGCCCATATCCTTCCACGCATTGACAGTGACATAATTTGTATTGTTTGCCTGTGTGCTGATATGAAGCTCAATATCAGGTGCATACTGCTTCGCTAAGGTAAACACACCCAAATCAGCTACCAAAAGTGCATCCACACGGATTTCATTTAAGTAAGCAAGGTAATCAGGCAATGCTTCCACATCAATATTATGTGGAAAAATATTAACTGTGACATACACCTTTTTACCCAAATTATGTGCAAATTCCACAGCTTCCTTCAGTTCCTCACGACTGAAATTGCCACCGAAGGCACGCAGGCCAAAGGATTTTCCACCCAGATACACAGCATCAGCTCCGTAAAGCAGTGCCATTTTCAATTTTTCCATATTGCCAGCAGGTGCCAACAGTTCAGGCTTCTTCATAAAATACACTCTCCCTAAGTTTTAAAATTATTTTATTTTATTTTTTGTTTCGCTTCTCACGTACTGTATGCGTATATAGATAAATATCTCTATTATGCTTTATTTTGACACTGTTTTTATCTAAATACTCACTGGCTTCATTGACTGGAGCCACATTGCACATTCTTCCCCGCAAGTAGTCTACAAAAAGGTATCCCGCAAGAAGTGCAAAAATTACAGTTACGATGTATATCATTATATCATAAAAATCCATTTTTGCCACTCCTTAAGAACCCATAAAATAATAAATAAAATCCTTCCACTGGTCAGCCATTACACCGCCAATTGCACCTGCGACTGCTTTTATCAAACCCATAATAATACCCCCTATGGAGAAAAGAGCCATCCATAAAGGACAGCTCTACATTAATCCTCATTTAAAAAACTTTTAGTATCTAACCTCAAGCCCCTTGGTATAGAAGTCATTACCATCAGTATCTGTCAGCCAGAAATTCAGCAGATAAAGCTCACTGCCTACTGGTTCAGCCTTCATCTGTAAATCATCGCCAACAGTAACTTCCTTGCCCTTTACCCACTTGTGGGTTTCACCGTTGTATTTAGCTAAATCGTCTGGATTCTTAAGGAAAAGATTTGCCCAATAACGTGGTACAAGTTTGTCACCCTTCTTCAGCTTAATATTGTTCTTAGCTGCCATGTGACTGTCCTTAGGACCATCCAAAGAAATAGCGTAGAGAATACGGCCATCCTTATTCTTGCTGTCCACGCGGATAACCAGACTTACCTTTTTGTCATTGAGGTATGCAGGAGCAGTATAGGTAACAACCTTATCCTTCTCATTTCTGTCACGTTCCCTCAAGGCAAATGGCTGACCGCCATAAGTAACCCAGTAGCCATCAAAAGGTGCCTTCAATGTGCCATTATCTGGTACATCAATGCCATCCATTACAGCAAGGCGAACAAAGTAATCTGACTTATCCTCAAGCTGACGCCACAGAACAAATCTAGCCTTTGCTACAGATTCCGCCTGTTCAGGTGAAAGCTGTACCATGAAGCCGTCGCCTTCCTTTTCAGGAATTTGCTTGGTAACAGCACGGTTATAGCCATTATGACCATCGCCTGCTACTCTAGGATTCTTAAATTTCTTGGATATACCGGCAATTAATTTGGTATGATTGCCCATAATGCCAAACTCTCTGAATGCGTCTGTACAGTATTCAGCAATCTCACCCAAAGCGTTATTAGGGATATACACAGTTAAGCCAGAGGAAGTATTTACAGTCTCACTGTGCTTGTTATAAATAACTGCTTCTTTCAAAGCATTCTTGACTGCCTCTGACTGCTGAGGGTGAATATCCTCAAAGCATTCTGCATAGCTTCCAATATCAGCTACATCGAAGGACTCCTCATCACCAGTATCACCGAAGAAGCGGACATTATTCTGATGTTTAGCAAAAACCTTCAACTGCTTTTTGCCAGCACGTATATCGCCATTTGTAGCACTGCTGAGATTATCAACAGCATTGACTACACCATTAATTTTAGAAAGGTCGATAACAGAAAGAGTACCATCCATCTCGTAATCATTGCAGACAGATATGAATTTATCTACAATCACCTTGCCAATTTCGGAAAAATCAGCAGAAGGATTATCATTGAGCGCATTCAGCCAGGAATAGTTCCAGCCGAAGCCAGGCTCTAATTCCTCAGAAGCTACCATGTACTTTGCATAATTCTGAATGAGGTCAGCGGTCTCAACAGTAGCCATCAGGCAAGCATCAAAGCCGATAAACTCCGCCTTCTGATTAGCTAACATAGAATTTGCCAATGCAGACCTTATCTCAGTAATACTTAAAGAAGCATCATCGCCCTTGGCCTTTTCATCGGAACCATAGCCAAAGATAGGACCACCGCCATGATTCCAGAAAATCAGACCATAGTGTTCAGCAGGGAAAGCATTCATGCTGTAATTAATCATAGCAGTCAGGGTATTAGGCTCAGAAATAAGCGCCTTGCCCATAGTTGCTTCTTCCCTCATTTCACCGCCATGCATGGAATAAACCATTGTCTTTTTGGAATCAATTACATCATTGTTCCATGCTGAGGTTCCACCTGTCAGAACTAAAATATTTATTTTCTCAGAATCTACTGCGGCACCGGCAATTTCCTTCAAGTCTTCAGTAGCACAGCCACCCTCTGACTCCAAATCAGTACCATTCATATAAACCATCAAGGTAAAAGGCTTCTTCTTTTCTGGTGTTAATCCATCAAAACTCATATTTTTGGTATTGATTTTTACCATATCAGAATTTTTCTTCAATGATAACTCCGCCTGAGGAACATCTTCCGACAGTTCAATATCGTCAAGACAACCCGCTGAAAAAATACAGAGTGTAAATATCAGCAAAGCACTGAATAACAGGTTTAATTTCTTTCTCACACAACCACCTCACCTGTATTTATTTTACCAGCTGCGACCACGTCTGCGAGGATGGTCATCGTAATCATCATCATCGTCATCATCATCGTCATCATCATCGTCATCTTCGTCATCTTCGTCATCTTCGTCATCATTATCATCGCCAAAGATGCTCTCAAAAAAACCTTTCTCCTCCTTTTCGTCCTCGTATTCATCTTCTTCAAAACTGCTTTCCATATTCTCCCGGTCAGACTCATTTACTTCTCTAGGTCTGCGAGGCTTACGGTCATCATCGTCACTATCGCCAAAAATCGCTTCAAATAAGCCCATAAAATTTACCTCTTTTCAATTAACAATCAATAGCAGAGACGATTATTCTTCATCATCATAGTCTCCATCATCGCCATCATCATAGTCTCCATCGTCATCATAATCTTCTTCTTCGTAATCATCATCTTCTTCGTAGTCATCGTCATCATCTTCATCATCATAATCATCATAATCATCTTCATCATCTTCATCATCATAGTCGTCATCATCATCATAGTCGTCGTCATCATAGTCGTCGTCATCATCGTCGTCGTCATCATCATCGACGTACTCGTCGTCGTCATCATCGTCGTCGTACTCTTCGTATTCCTCGTACTCTTCCTCGTAAATCTCCCATACTTCTTCGTATTCTTCCCAATACTCTTCGCTTACTTCATAGCCCATAGCAGCACACCACGCAGCATAGGAAGGATCAGGACGGCCATCACTCTTGAAAGGCTCCTCAGCACGCTTCTTGCCAGCTGGCTTGGTTGGCTTTGAAGGTATGGAATTTCTGCTCTTACTGCCTTTGTTAGAAGAACCCTTGCCTGCATAAGCTTCTGCACCAGACTTCTTCAGCTTCTTAGCCAAATCATGCATAAATTCCTCTGCTTCATAAGCATCTAAATCGTTATCGCCAAAGCCAATATAAGACAGGCCCCAATTATTATCCTCATCAACAACATACTGAATAACAACTTCCTGACCATCAGAAGCCTTGCCCTCTAACTGAACGATAATGTCACCATCATTTATTTCTACATATGCATCTTCACTAATTTCCTGCACTTCAAAAGCAGACCACTCAGCATCTTCATCTAAAAAGTTGTACCACGCCTCGCCAATTGTAAGCTTTGAGCCTGGGAAATCCTCTGCAGCTATTAAATCAATTGCATTCTGTAAATCTTTCTTGCTAGCCATAATAAAATTCCTCCTGTAAATTAACAATTACCCATTCCTCATGCCACTCATAATATCCTCACCATAGAGAAGCATGTTTATTACAGAAAGAATTTTACTAGATTAAGCGTATCTATTCAATACCACTTTTGCAATTTGACGACCACTTTTGCAATCTGAATCAATTTAAAACTATTGTCCTATTTTCTCAAAACCCAATACATCATGAACGTTACCCAGCCATTCTCCTGTGAAAATGATATTGTGGCCTTATTTTCCTTAGCAAAATTCTGTAAGGAAATCATACCTATGCCATGACCATCCTGCCTTGTAATTGGAACGCCATCCTTCAAGACAAGCTCTTTATTATAACGCCCTCAATCATGAAAATGCAACAAGCATTTTCTTCCTATGACAGTG
>CALZDE010000154.1 GCA_945637225.1 uncultured Selenomonadaceae bacterium | reverse complement strand
GCAAGGCTTAGTTGTTTAGTCGATATTTGCCGAAGTGGCGGAATTGGCAGACGCAGCAGACTCAAAATCTGCCGTGGTAGCCCCACGTGCCGGTTCGAGTCCGGCCTTCGGCACCATTTGTAAATAATACTCTGTTATCTCATTGGATAGCAGAGTTTTTTTTAAAATTTTTTTGTTTTAAAGCAGGAATTTATTTTGCTTATGTCGAATATATTCAATGTTGGATAGTGCATAAATTTCTATCTGTTGTGTTTGTTGTGTAGAAATTTTTATGGGGGATGTATGTATGGACTGGAAGAAAATTCTTGATTTGGAAAATGTAAAAGTATTTTACAAGATGGTAATTCTTGTAGTACTGGTAGCAATTGGTACTGCTGCTATTGGATTTAGGGGATGGGCAGCATTAGAAACTGCAGAAGATAATGCCAGGGAACTGCATGGTGAATTTAAGGGAAGCAATTGCCTGCAGGAAATGGCTAAAGGATCAATTATTGTAGATGTGCTGGCACTGCAGGGGGCTGGAATGCCTGAAAAAGCTGAATATAGCTTAAAGGAGCAGGAAAAAGCTTCTAAGATGGTTGAGGACAGCATTGACAAATTTGAGGAAATAATGAAAGCGGGCGGAGAGAAACACGCTAATGGTGTTGCTGCCTGCGTAGAGTATAGAGAGCTTTGGGAAGCTAACAAAAAGGCAATGATGGAAGTAAACCGCATTGCAATGACTCAGGGTCGTGAAGCGGCGGTTGCTTACTATGGTCAGAAATGTATACCAGCAGCTCAGAAATTCAAGGAAAGATTACAGAAATCCCAGGACATATCCATAGAAAATGCTGAAAAGGAAGCAACAGACAGTATTGAAGCGATTGATTCATCTAGCAAAAGTATGATAGTTATCGCTGTGGTAATTATCGTTATTATGGCTACTGTCTGCCTGACAATTGCGAAGAGTATTGTCGTACCTCTGGAAAAAATGAATGAAGCCTGCGTAAAACTGAGCAAGGGTGATTTTACTTTACCAAGTGGTGTTACTGACCGTCAGGATGAGTTTGGTGATTTGAGCCGCAGTCTTTTTGAGATGACTCGTTCTGTGAATGGTTTCCTGCTTGAAGTGTCCGAGGCAGTAGAAAAGATGATGGAAGCTTCTCAGCAGATGTCTGAAAGTGCGAGTCAGAGTGCTATTGCATCAGGTGAAATCAACAATCATGTAAACGACGCTACTATGGTTATCATGGATCAGCAGATTGCGGCATCAGATGGTAATGAGGCAGTAGAGAAGATTAATAATTCCGTATCTCTTATTATTTCTGTAGCTAACGAAGCTTTGGAGCATTCTGTTAATGTATCTAATGATGCAAAGAATGGTACTCAGCGTGTAGCAGGTTCTGTTAAGAACATCCATGATGTAGAAACTACAGTAGAGGCTTCTGCTGCTCTTGTTAATAAGCTGGGTGAGCGTTCTCAGGAAATTGGCTCTATTGTAGATACTATCGCTGGTATTGCTAGTCAGACAAATCTCTTGGCACTCAATGCTGCTATTGAGGCAGCGCGTGCTGGTGAGGCAGGACGTGGCTTTGCAGTAGTAGCAGAGGAAGTAAGAAAGCTGGCAGAGCAGTCACAGGAAGCTGCAATGCGTATTTCCGAGCTTATTTCCACCATTCAGGATGATACCTCTCAGGCGGTAGAGGCTATGGATTCTGGACGTGAGGCAGTAGTTCAGGGTGCACAGTCTGTTGAGCAGCTGAGTGCAGTATTTACAGAAATTCAGCAGAAGATTGATGTTATGTCTGCTAAGATGAAGGATTTGGCAGAGGATATTCAGTCTGTTTCTGCTGATACCGCTGGCATAAGCGAGGTTATTGCCAAGGTTGATGAGTGTTCCATGAGGTCTGCTGATTCTATGATGAACGTGTCCTCTGCAACACAGGAACAGAGTGCGTCCTCCCAGGAAGTTGCTTCCTCTAGTAATGAGCTTGCTTCTATGGCTATTGGTGTCAAGAATACCATGTCCATGTTTAAATTCTAAAGGTCAGATAAATTTTTAAAGTTAATAAATGCTGCAAGGGTGCAGAAGTGTAGTCAGGTAGCATTTTTTATTGATATGGGCAATATGTCCTAGAAAAATATTAAAGATTATGAATATTTCAATACAGAAAAATTTTTTTTCGTAAGATGTTTACAAAGTAACAAAACCGTTGTATAATAAATGAGTATAGTTAATATAGTCAGTTTAGTAATTTGAAAATACATTTAAGGAACTTTTTTCTGGTTTGTGTATGCTGGTAAAAAGCTTAAAGCTGACTGGAAAAATGTTCACGACATCCTATTTTTTATGAGGGGAGTTTGTTTAAACATGAGTAAGAAAATGAAGACTATGGATGGTAACACAGCTGCGGCTTATGTCTCCTACGCATTTACCGATGTTGCTGCTATCTATCCAATCACACCATCTTCTCCTATGGCTGAGCACGTAGATGAGATGGCTGCTAAGGGTCAGAAGAACCTTTTTGGTCAGAAGGTCCGCATTGTGGAATTAGAGTCTGAGGCTGGTGCAGCAGGTGCTGTGCATGGTTCTCTGCAGGCTGGTGCCCTGACTACTACTTATACTGCATCTCAGGGTATGCTGCTGATGATTCCTAATATGTATAAAGTTGCTGGTGAGCTGCTTCCTGGTGTATTCCATGTATCTGCTCGTGCACTGGCTGCTTCTACCCTGAATATCTTCGGTGATCATCAGGACGTTATGGCTGCCCGTCAGACTGGTATGGCTCTCTTGGCTGAGTCTTCCGTACAGGAAGTAATGGACTTAGCTGCAGTAGCACATTTAGTTGCTATCAAGGGACGTGTTCCTTTCCTGAACTTCTTCGATGGTTTCCGTACTTCCCATGAGATTCAGAAGATTGAAATGATCGATTATGAGGATCTGGGCAAGATTTTAGACTGGGATGCTGTTAAGAGATTCCGTGCAAATGCTCTGAATCCTGATCATCCTGTACAGCGTGGTACTGCACAGAACGATGATATTTACTTCCAGACTCGTGAGACTGTAAATAAGTATTATGAGGCTCTGCCTGAATTAGTTGAGGAAGCTATGGCTGACCTGGCTAAGATTACTGGCCGTGAGCATCATGTTTTCGATTATTATGGCGCTGAGGATGCTGAGCGTATCATCATTGCTATCGGTTCTGTAAATCAGACCGTTAAGGAGTCCGTTGACTACCTGAACAGCAAGGGTGAGAAGGTTGGTATGGTTGCAGTTCATCTGTTCCGTCCATTCTCCGTAAAGCACTTCCTGAATGCAATTCCTGCTTCTGTAAAGAAGATTGCTGTTCTTGACCGCACTAAGGAGCCAGGTGCTCTGGGCGATCCTCTGTACTTAGATGTACGTGCTTCCTACTATGATTCCGACCGTAACCCAGTTATCGTTGGTGGCCGTTATGGCTTAGGCGGTAAGGATGTAACTCCTGACCACATTCTGGGCGTATTTGAGGAATTAAAGAAGGATGCTCCTAAGAATGGCTTCACTATCGGTATCGTTGACGATATGACCAACACTTCCTTAGACCTCTATCCAGAGCATGTAGACCTGACTCCAGAGGGTACTACCGCTTGTAAGTTCTGGGGCTTAGGCTCTGATGGTACCGTTGGTGCTAACAAGTCCGCAATTAAGATCATCGGTGACAAGACCGACATGTACGCACAGGCATACTTCGCTTATGACTCCAAGAAGTCCGGCGGTATCACCATGTCCCATCTGCGTTTCGGTAAGTCCCCAATTGATTCTCCATATCTGATTAACAATGCAAACTTCATTTCCTGCTCCCAGCAGTCTTATGTAAATAAGTATGACCTCTTAGCTGGTATCAAGGATGGCGGTGTATTCCTGCTGAATACCCTGTGGTCCGATGAAGAGCTGTCCAAGAACCTGCCAGCAGCTATGAAGCGCACTATCGCAAAGAAGAATATTAAGTTCTATACTGTAAATGCAGTTAAGATTGCTCAGGGCTTAGGCTTAGGCGGCCGCTTCAACATGGTAATGCAGTCTGCTTTCTTCAAGCTGGCTAACATCATTCCTATGGATAAGGCTGTGGAGTATCTGAAGGATGCTATCGTTAAGTCCTATGGCAAGAAGGGCCAGAACATCGTTGACATGAATAACGGTGCTGTTGATGCTGGTATTGAGGCTCTGCACTTGGTAGAGGTTCCAGCTGACTGGGCTGACGCTGCTGATGAGGCTGTTGCAGCTAATAAGGATCTGCCAGAGTACATCGTTAAGCTGCAGAATCCTGTAAACCGTCAGGAAGGCAACAACCTGCCTGTAAGCGTACTTGAGCCACATGCTGATGGTACCTTCCCAATGGGTACTGCTGCTTATGAGAAGCGTGGTATCGCTATCAATGTTCCTGAGTGGGATATGACTAAGTGTATTCAGTGTAACCAGTGTGCATTTGTTTGCCCACACGCTGCAATCCGTCCTGTTCTCACTAATGCTGATGAAGTTGCTGCTGCACCTGCTTCCTTCGAGGCTAAGCCAGCTGTTGGCGCTAAGGAGCTGAACTTCAGCATCGTAGTTTCCACCTTAGACTGCTCCGGCTGCGGCAACTGCGCTCAGGTTTGCCCTGCTAAGGAGAAGGCTCTTACCATGAAGCCTATCGCTTCCCAGCTTGAGGCTGATAAGCAGGCAGCATTTGATTATGGTGTAAAGGTTTCCAAGACCAATCCTAAGAAGAACCCAATGAAGGCTAATACCGTTAAGGGCTCCCAGTTCGAGATTCCTTGCCTTGAGTTCTCCGGTGCTTGCGCTGGCTGTGGCGAGACTCCATACGCTAAGCTGGTTACTCAGCTGTTCGGCGACCGCATGATGATTGCAAATGCAACTGGCTGTTCCTCCATTTGGGGTGCATCCGCTCCTGCAATGCCATACACCACCAATGCACAGGGTCATGGTCCTGCATGGGCTAATTCCCTGTTCGAGGATAATGCTGAGTTCGGTCTTGGTATGGTTCTGGGCGTTAAGGCCCTGCGTGAGACCTTAGCTGCTGATGTAGAGGCTGCTCTGGCTGATGAGGCTGTTCCAGCTGATGTTAAGGAAGTTCTCCAGACCTGGCTTGACAACAAGGATCTCGGCGAGGGTACCCGTGACCGTGCTAATGCTGTTATCGCTGCTATCGAGGGCAAGGATATTGCAAGCCTGAAGAAGATTGCAGAACAGCAGGATTGCCTGGTTAAGCGTTCCCAGTGGATCTTCGGTGGTGACGGCTGGGCTTACGATATCGGCTACGGCGGTGTAGACCATGTACTTGCTTCCGGCGAGGATGTAAACGTATTCGTATTCGATACCG
>CALZDE010000153.1 GCA_945637225.1 uncultured Selenomonadaceae bacterium | reverse complement strand
TAAAAATAAACATAGCTATAGTATGCTTGACTGTACTGAGCTATTATATCCATAATATTTCAGTTAGGGGGGCTTTGGCGTATTATTTTCCAGAGTCAGGCATAGATATTTCGGCTGTTATAGCTAATTTGTATAGTACGCAAACCTTTATAAATGTGTCAGCTACGGTTTTGACAGTATTTTTTTCTTATCTTGCCATTGGTAACAAAAGCAATGTGAACCACTTTAATAGACTTGTCAAGGCAAAATATTTTAAGATGAAGCAGTACCGCAAGCGTTATTTGATAGCTATTATAATTTTCTCAATAGTTGTTTTTGCTCTTGTTGCCCATATGAATATACGTATTGAGGAAATCTATGATGCGGAAAATTTGGTAATAAATTCGAGAATAGGACGCAGTCTTCATCATGTATTGTGGCAGCATTTGGTTGCCTTTGATGCGGCTATGATTACTATCTTGGAAATAAGTTTTTGGGCTATGGTTAATTATGCCCAGAAAATGGATGAAATGAAGTCCATGGCAGAACGTATTCAGCTGGAGGAGGACACCAACAGGCTTCAGACTCAGATGATGAATGCTATGGCGCATGACATTCGTACACCTTTGAATGCTATTTTGGGCTTTACCAATCTGATAAATCAGAATTATAACGATGAAAAGCTGTCAAGACAGTATCTAAAGAAGATTTCTACAGCAGGCAGTTTTCTTATGAACCTCATAAATGACCTTTTGGAATTAAGCCGTATGAGAAGAGGAAAATTGACTCTTAATAATTCAGAGTGCAATATAATAAAGGTATTTTCTGACGTAGAGGATATAATTAAGGGACAGACACAGGCAAAGGAACAGACTCTGGTTTTTGATTTAGATGTCCGTAACAAATACGTAAGTATGGATGTTATGCGCATAAATCAGATTTTACTGAATCTCTTGGGTAATGCGGTAAAATTTACTCCTAAGGGTGGCAGTATTTCTGTTAAGCTCCGTCAGATGTCAGGTGATTACTTTGAAATAAGGGTGAAGGACACTGGCATTGGCATGAGTAAGGAATTTGCCGCTAAAGTTTTTGAGCCTTTTGTGCGTGAGGAAGCAGTAGTAAAGGAAATTCAGGGCACAGGTCTTGGTATGTCCATAGTAAAAAATTTGGTAGACGCTATGGATGGTACAATACGTGTGGAAAGCGAAAAGGGCAAGGGTACAGAGTATATCATTAATGTGAGGTTTTCTGTGGTGGAAAAGGAAACTGCTGAGGAAGCTGTCAGCGATGATTCTGTCGATGAGGAATGCAGTGTATGCATGGAGAAATTCAAGGATAAGCATATTCTTTTAGCAGAAGACAACGAGCTGAATCAGGAAATTGAAGCAGAGCTTCTGTCAGCGGCAGGTCTTGTTGTGGATGTGGCTTCCAACGGCAAAATAGCAGTAGAAAAGGTGACTGCTTGGCCAGAGTATTATGACGCAATCCTGATGGATATTAATATGCCTGTTATGGGTGGCTATGAAGCAGCAAGAGCTATCCGAAAAATCGAAAATGAAGCAGCAAAAAATGTGCCTATCTTTGCCATGAGCGGTAATACCGACCCAGATGACCTTGAAAAAGCACGTGATGCAGGAATGAATGATTCTATTCCAAAGCCTATTGATATGCAGGTGGTAATGATGAAGCTAAATTCTGCCTTTACGGCTATGGATATTGATAAGCGAGCTTTAAATAAACTTAGTCCGAATTAAATTTTGGGCTAAGTTTTTTATTTATTCAGCAGGAATTTTGGCAGGGCGTGTAGAATATAGTGTTGTAAAAGGAAAGGGGGCAATTTGTGTGCGTAAAAGGTCAAATTGTCAATGTAACGTAATATGATGGGAGATGTGTCTGCATGAGTGATGGTAATCACAACGAAATATTTAAGTTTACTGAGGCTTGTAAGGTGGGGGTTCCTGTAATAGATGCCGAGCATGAGCATTTATTTGAATTTATGAACAACGTTATTGCCAGCTTTTATGATGAGAATAGGGATAATATTTCTTTAGAGGAGTATATTGAAGTATTATTTGATTATGGAAAACACCATTTCCAGCATGAAGAAGAATACATGAAGAAGATAAATGATCCGGAGTTAGAACATCAGCTGAAGGCGCATAAAAAATTTGTGGAAAAGATAAGTGCTATTAATCTCCATGATTTAGGGGACCCTGAGAAGGATGCACTGACTATCCACCTGATAGAGTTTTGCTTGAAATGGCTGTATGACCACATTCTTTACAGTGATATTATCATTGGCAAAATGAGACATTTGGCAGATACTGCTGTGGAGGTTACTGACGAAACTGGTACTCACCTTGTATATTGCCCATTTGAGGATAAATACCGTACTGGCGACCCAGTCCGTGATGAAGAATATAAGGTCATTTTTGAACTGCTGAACAAGACATACACCATGCTGAAAAATAATCACAGCGAGGATGATTATGATGCAGAAAAGGCAGTACTTGATGATTTGGCTGTTCACTGCATTTATCATTATGCAAATCAGGAAAAGGCACTTCATGACGCTAGATATCCAGATTACGATGCCCATGTTCGTGCTCATTGTGCTTTCTTAGACAGATTGGATGAGCGTGATGATGCAGAAGGCATGCCTGATCAGAGAAAATTCCTTGTGGAGCTTTTGGATTATCTCTATACATGGATTACCTATCATATCACCCATATGGATAAGCATGCTGATGAGTTCCTGCAACAGTATGAGGAAGATAAAAAGAATGGCAAAAAGAAGTTTGTATTTTAATCATGCTAAAGTAAAAAATTAAAGAAATAAATCGTATATGCTAATTTAGTAACGGAGAGGTGATTGTATGTTCTTTTTTGGTAATAAAAAGGAAGAAACACCAGTTTCTAACAATGGTGTTTCATATAATAATCGTGACCATCATTTATTCATGCAGTATATGGATGATATTTTGTCAGGAAATTTTACTTCAAAGCCCCCAACAGTTGAGAGCAGGCAGTACAAGGAAATTGTTGAAAAGGTACATGAATTTCAGTTGCGTCAGCTAGCGGATATGAAGGAGTTTCTGATGAATCTCAATAAATCTGTTTATGAGTCTACTGAAGTTTCTGAAATGCTGAATTATATTGTTACAGAAAATAAGCATGTTAATCAATATATAGTGGAGATAAATGCGGTAGTAGAAGGATTAGCACAGGAAATTGAAGGTTTGGCAGGTACTGTCAGCGAAACATCTGAACAGACTTCTGCTGGTATGCAGGCTATGAGGAAAACAGAAAGCAGTATTAGTACAGTATCCGTGGAAACAAAATCTGCTTCCGATGGACTTCGGGTAATGCATGCAACTGTAGATAAGCTCCAGACCTCTACTAGCCATATTAATGAATTGGTAGATGCCATCAGGGGAATTGCAGATCAGACTAATCTTCTGGCTCTTAATGCGTCTATCGAGGCAGCTCGTGCAGGTGAGCATGGTCGTGGCTTTGCGGTAGTAGCAGAGGAAGTAAGAAAGCTGGCAGAGCAGTCTAAGAATTCTGTAGGCGAAATAAACAGTCAGTTATCTGATATCAGTGATTGTTCTAAGGAAATTACCGAGGAATTTACTCAGATGGATAATTCCTTCAAAAACAATACAAATGCTGTGGAGGATGCCTCCAATCATACATCTAAGCTGACGGGAATATTTGACGGAATAAATGATGCTGTACAGGTGTTAGTGCCAATTGCTACTGAACAATCTGCTGCTTTTGAGGAAATGACAGCTACCCTGCGTTCTACATTAGATGATATTCACCGTCAGAACGAATCTACAAGGGAATGTAATCGCCATGTTTATCAGGCACTTTATACCACTAGCGGAATGCGTACTTCCCTGGCAGATAGAGGGCTTGAGCTTGGTGATGCTGACATATTGGAACTTGCCAAGACAGACCATCTTCTGTGGAAGGCGCGTATCAATCAGATGATTTGGGGCAATATAGATCTTGATTCCAACAAAGTGTGCGATCATACTGCTTGCCGTCTGGGTAAATGGTATGCAGGGAAGGGCAAGGAGATGTTTGGCAATACAGAGATTTACAGAGAATTGGGATCTATTCACGAGCGGTTCCACAAAGTATGTGCCGACACTATTGATAATTATCATAGCCATAATGACATTCAGATGGAAAAAGGTGTAAATGAAATATCTGCCTTATCTGAGAATATTATTAAAAAAATGGATTCTCTGCACGATATGGTATCTAAGTAATAACTGTAATTTCAATAAAAAGATGGGAAGCAGTGTAAAACTGTTTCCCATTATTTTTAGTCTATTTGCTTTAAGATAGGTGCTAAAACTTCTTCCTCAGGCGTTACATACAATGTAGTCTGATTGGTAAAAATAACAAACCCCGGTTTTGACCCATTAGGTTTTTTCATAAATCGGCAACGAGTATAATCTACAGGCACCTTCGATGAACCTTCTGCCTTGCTGAAATGAACCGCAAGATAAGCAGACAAAAGTAATGTTTCTTCGCTTGGTTCGTCACCATCACAGCGTAAAATGACATGAGAGCCAGGTATCTCCTTGGTGTGAAGCCAAATGTCGCCAGGGTTGCTTACTTTAAATGTAAGTCTGTCATTTTGATAATTATTTTTACCTACCAAAATCACAGTACCATCTGGTGCAGTAAATTTAAAAGGCTGGGAAGGCTTCTCTGAGGCCTTCTTTTTTACTTTCTCTCTTAAAAAGCCAGTAGCAATTAATTCTGCCTTAATATCATTTATTTCGTTAAGACGGGTGGAAGATTTTAAGCTGTTTTCTACAGTAGAAAGATAAGCAATATCTTCAAGGCACTGTTTTTTCTGTTCAATGAGAATTTCCTTGCCACGCTTCAGCTTATCGTATTTTTTGTAGTACCACTGTACATTTTGGCTGATGGTAAGTCTCTGGTCAAGCTTAATGGTGATTTCCTCGCTCGTCTCACTGTAAATATCTGCTACGGTAACAGAAGCGTCAACATGGTCGGTCAGCTGATACTGATAGGTCATGAGATTGTCGGCTTTTTTGCGAAATTCCTCAGCGTTCTCAGAATCGTTAATTTCTTCCTCTAATTTTACTACCTTATTCTCTGCCCTGTTCAGCTCATTTTTTACCAGCTTTTGAAAACGGTCTCTGTCAGGAAGCTGATAACTGCCAAACAGATTGCCTGCCTTGCTGAGCATATCACTGATATTCGGGAAGATGAGAATATTGGCTTCACTGTTTATAGATGGAATGTAGGTGAGAGGGAAAGCAGACGTAGCCAGTACCTTGTTATTTTTGTCGGTAATGATAACGGATTCGTCCTGTGGCTCACTGAAGGCGGTCTTTAATTTTGCAAGAGATTTTTTCAGTTTATAGAAATATAGTTATGACAT
>CALZDE010000152.1 GCA_945637225.1 uncultured Selenomonadaceae bacterium | reverse complement strand
AATAAGGTACCCGCCACTTATAGAAGTGGGGGACATCTCTTAGTCGTTATATGAATTGAATATGATTTAAAGGCGTTATTACTATTAGAAATTAATTTTGCTAATAGTAAAGCTACTTTTTATTATTTATTTATTTGTTTTAGAAGGATATTTTTTTTTGATGTAGAATATAACGATTATGAAGCTTAGAATTATTTGATAGAGGAGTTTGTATTATGATTGATAAGACTATGTATGTATCGGATTCAATAAAATGGATTGGTGTTAATGATAGAGCAATAGACCTTTTTGAAGGGCAATATGTTGTACCAAATGGTATGGCATATAATTCCTATGTAATTATTGATGAAAAGATTGCAGTAATGGATACTGTAGATCAGAATTTTACTGAGGAATGGTTAAAAAATTTAGATGATGCGCTGAGTGGCCGTATGCCTGATTATTTGGTAGTTCAGCATATGGAGCCAGACCATTCTGCTAATGTAGCTGTTTTTATGGAGAAATATCCTGAAGCAGTAGTGGTTGCCAGCATGGGTGCTTTCAGTATGATGAAGAACTTTTTCGGGACGGACTTTGCTCCCCGTAAAATGGTTGTCAAGGAAGGTTCTGAGCTGAATTTAGGCGGGCGTACTCTTACCTTTGTGACAGCTCCAATGGTTCATTGGCCAGAGGTAATTGTTACTTATGATTCTAAGGACAAAGTTCTTTTCTCTGCTGATGGTTTTGGAAAATTTGGTACTGTCGACGCTGATGAAGATTGGGATTGTGAGGCTCGTCGCTATTATATCGGTATTGTTGGCAAGTTTGGCACTCAGGTACAGGCATTACTGAAGAAGGCCTCTGGCTTAGAAATTAATAAAATCTGTCCTTTGCATGGCCCTGTGCTTTGCGATGATTTAGGTCACTATATCAATAAATATGATATCTGGTCAAGCTATCGTGTAGAGGATGAGGGTGTAACTATTGCTTATTCTTCAGTGTATGGACACACAAAAACAGTTGCCTTGAAGCTGGCAGAAGCATTGGAAAAATCCGGTACTAAGGTAGAAGCTTTTGACCTTGCTCGTGATGACCAGGCTGAGGCTGTGGAGTGTGCTTTCCGTTACAGCAAGCTGGTATTAGCTACTACTACCTATAATGGCAGTATTTTCCCTGTGATGAATACTTTTATTCATGCCTTAAAGGAGCATAATTTCCAAAACAGAAAGGTAGCTTTTATTGAAAATGGCACATGGGCACCAGTGGCTATGAAGGTAATGAAAGAATTACTGGCAGACTGTAAAAATCTTACTTTTGCTGATAATAATGTTACTGTAAAGGGTGCATTAAATGAATCCTCCGAAGCTCAGCTTATGGCTTTGGCAGAGGAATTTAAGGCGTAAACTTTAAATATTAATATTCAAATAAAAGGAGCATTGACATCTTTGCCAATGCTCTTGTTTTTATTTTAAAATATTTTCGATTTCCTGTGCAGTTTCTTTATTTATGGTTTTATTGGAAAGAGCTGCTTTTAAAGAAGTTATCCCCAATTCACGGTATAATGTGAATAACTCAGGAGGGAGCTGTTTTAAATGTTTTTCAATAGTGTTTTTATCTCCACGGCTGATAGGTCCAGTTAAAGGACGTTCTGCTAAATTACTGTTTAATAGATTATTTGCAGTTGCTCTGAACATAGGCTTTAAGGCATTCCAGCCAGCTTCTTTGTCATTATATGGCATCCATCTGCTCATTAATTCCTGAGCAATATATTCGATAGCTACTGCATAATTACTGCAGATACAGGCCGTTGCATGATAAAGGGCACGTTCCTCTGATGGGACATGGAATGGCACTCCTTCAAGCGTTTCTGCTAATTCATAAGCATTTTTCTGTGCTTCACTGTCACCGTCAATTGCCATGTAGACATCCTTTAGGCTCGTGTCCATATTGGCAAAGGTCTGTAATGGGTGAAGACTTCCTATATTTGCACCTTTTTCCTTTAATGGCTTTAAAGCCGCTACCCCCATAGCACCACTGCAATGAAGAAAGGTTTTTCCGTCTAAATGTAAATTATTTTTACTGAGGGAAACAGCTATTTCATTAATAAGTCTGTCAGGGACTGTAAGCAGTATAATAGAACTGTTTTTTATTAATGAAGTATTATCCATAGATGGGATTTGAAATATTTTTGCTAATTTCTTACTGCGTTCTTTGGTTGAGGCTGTAATACCTGTCAGAAGCTTTTTATATTTTAATTTTTTGGCTAAACAGGTTCCCAGCTTTCCACCGCCAATTATGCCAATATTTTTTTTCATATCAATAAAGTTTTTCTAATACACTGTCATCTAATTTAAAGGTATGCTCTGCCGCTGGGAAGGTTCTGCCTTTGCAGTCATTGATGTATTCCTTGACAGCATTTACGGTAATGTCGTGGAGATTAGCATACTTTTTCACAAATTTTGGTGTAAAACCATTGGATACACCTAAAAGGTCATTGCATACTAATACCTGACCGTCACAGTCACTGCCAGCACCAATACCGATGGTAGCCATTACCTTGCAGTTTTCAGTTACCTTTTTGGCTAATGCGGCAGGAACGCACTCCAGAACACAGGCAAATGCACCAGCTTCTTCCAAGGTCTTTGCATCCTCAATCATCTGCTGAGCAGCTTCTACGGTCTTTCCCTGTACCTTGAAACCGCCAAATGCATTAACTGACTGAGGTGTGAGGCCAATGTGAGCAACAACAGGAATACCAGCTTCTACGAGACGTTTTACCAGAGGAGCTACAGATACACCGCCTTCAAGCTTTACACCAGCACAGCCAGTTTCCTTCATAATGCGGCCTGCATTTCTGATACCGTCCTCAATGCTTGCCTGATAGCTCATGAAAGGCATATCAGCGATAACCATAGCCTTTGGATTAGCACGCATTACGCATTGAGTATGATGAATCATATCTTCAACGGTAACAGGCAGAGTAGACTGGTAGCCCATGATGACATTTCCAAGGCTGTCACCGACAAGAATCATATCCACGCCAGCTTCATCCACGTTGCGGGCCATTGCCACATCATAAGCAGTTATCATGACGATGGATTCACCATTGGCTTTCATATTGCTGATAGTAGATACGGTTACATTTTTTCTTTCCATTTAAAATTATCCTTTCTTTGCGGATAGACTGGAAAAGACTCGCCTCACAATAAAAAGTGCACCCTAAAAGACTGGATGCGCTGTAAATACGTAGTTATTTTGCGTGTCCTCGTCCCGGTCCTTAGATCCAAGCGATTATTGACTTCTATGCACCATATCCGTATAATTTGCAGATACGATTTACAAAAGCAATATCGTTCCCAAGACGGATAAGATACGCTTATATTATAACACATATAACACACTTAATCAAGAAAATGCAAACATGCTGACTTAAATCTTAAAAGGCAAAACTAAATGATTAGCTTCAGCACCTAATAAATTTTCCCGCTTGTAAGATGGCTCTGTAAAAATTTTCTTTACGAAAGGAATGCCAAGACCGCCGGGAAGTGCATCATCAAGAGATTTTGCATTCTGAGTGTTATGCATGTTTTCCTCTAATTTAAAAGGATTAAAGGCAATACCGTGGTCTACAATTTCTACAGTGAAATGCCCTGTATCATCTACTGTTTTTGTATAGCGCAGATAAAGAGTACCTGTATCCTCATAGGCATAATTAATAACGTTAACGACAGCTTCTTCAAAGCCGAGCTCAAGCTTCATTAGCCTTTTTATTGGTACGTCAGCCGATTCTGCACCAGCAGTGACAAATTCCAGCATTTGAGGATAATTTGCCATGACAGCAGGAAAAGCCTGCCATTCAGTAAAATCTAAAGTTTCAGGCATATATAAACCACAACCTTTTACTTCAAATCGTCAACGCTGTCAACTACATCAAGCAGGGAATCAAGGCCAGACTCTTCCAAAACCTCCTGTACCATTTCAGTAGGGGAAGCTAAAACAAGAGAACCATTCTTTGCACTTAATGCCTTGCTCAGTTTCAGCAGGCAACGCAGGCCAGCACTGCTTAAATAGGAGAGTGCGCTCATCTCTAAAGCGATATTTACTTCACTGTTGTCAACAGTGGCAATGTATTTGTCAAAGTCAGGAGCAGTAACAGTATCGAGACGGCCTTCGATATTCAGTACCAGCCAATTATTTTTTTTGCTATCTGTAATTTCCATATCATAATCCTCCTAGATGAAAATATCTTATGTTTTATATTATATCACATACAAGTAGAAAAATAAAGACATTATTTTGACTGTAAAATAAATAGGTACAGTCCCTGTTGAGTTATTCGGCAGGGGCTTTTGCATTTGACTTTATTGTTGATGAATGATATTATAATAGTAGGAGAATATAATTTAGTAACACAGTATCAGCTAGATAATTTGATGTTGCTAGAAAAGGAGATAAGGATGACACCTTTTATAAAGTGGGCTGGTGGCAAACGTCAGTTGTTAGGTCGAATTAATGAATTATTGCCCAATAGTTTTAATAATTATTATGAGCCATTTATTGGTGGTGGAGCCGTATTATTTAATATACGACCAACTAATTCATTTATAAATGATATAAATAATGCTTTGATTAATACTTATATACAAATTAGAGATAATCATATTGAGTTAATTAATTTGTTAAAGGTATTGGATAAAAAAGTTGCGTTATATCAAAAAGAATTTTATTATGAAGCGAGAATAGAATACAATAAATTGTTGAAAAATAATATATATAGTGTAGAAACAGCAGCATATTTTATTTTTTTAAACAAACATGGATTTAATGGCTTATATCGAGTAAATAAAAAAGGTGAATTTAATGTCCCTTATAATAATAGTACAAGACCATCAGCAGACTATGATATATTTGAAGGAATATCTGATTTCTTAAAAGGTATAAATATTACATGTGGTGATTTTGAGCCTGCATGTGAAAATGTAAAAGAGAATGATTTTGTTTTTTTTGATAGTCCATATGCCCCAGTAAAATCAGATTCTTTTGAAGCATATACAAAAGAAGGTTTTTCTAAAGAAAATCATGAACGCTTAGCAAGCTTATATAGAAAGTTAGATAGAAACGGTGTAAAGTGTATGCTGACAAACCATAATACAGAATTAATTAATCAACTTTATGATGGTTTTGAAATTACTGTTGTGCCTGTTAAAAGAATGATAAATTGTGATGCTACTAATAGAGTTGGAGAAGAAGTTATAGTTACAAATTATTAATAGAGGATAATATTATGAGAAATTTTGAAGAATGGATTAATCAATTTAAGTTTTCTATTTCAGGCTATGATTATTATGTAGATTTTAAAAAAGTATATGATAATGTTAAAAATATAACGACTAAGAGATGTCCCCCACTTCTATAAGTGGCGGGTACCTTA
>CALZDE010000151.1 GCA_945637225.1 uncultured Selenomonadaceae bacterium | reverse complement strand
ATAGCTATGTTTATTTTTAACTCACTTGGTCTATGCTTACTAAAATAGACAAACAAATGCATAAATATAATGCCTGAAAGCACACCAAAAACGGTTCTGGAAACAACTGCCAGCATAAAACTGCCAAAAGGATTGCCAGAATACCAAGGCGAAAACATCATGTCAATAGGCAAAAAACCTGCCGCTGTTGCCTGCCACATACTGGAAATACCAAAGGCAAAGCCAACCAATCCACCTGCTACTGGGCCCAGCGACATTGCTGCAATAATTACAGGTACATGCAAGGTAGTAATTGATATAGGTGGCATAGCAATATAGCCAAGACTCGAAAATGCCAGCACCAGTTCCAGATTAATGAAAATCAAAACAAAGCTTATCCATTGGCGAAACGGCAAACTAGCACCCTTGTACTTTAAAAGATTCATACATCAAACTCCTGTTAAAAATATTTGCTCACTTCACTATTAGTGTAACATATTATACATACATTGACAAGCCATAATATCTATACATATAATATTTTTTATATAATATTTTTTATATAAAAAGAGCGGCCAATGACCGCCCCAATAAATATTTATTAATTATTCTGAGTTTTAATGTCCAAAACTGCCTGTGCAGCACCCATTATACCGATTACTGCATGCTCAAAGGTCAGACCGCCCTGCAGATATACATTGTATGGCGCACGTAATGGGCCGTCAGCACTAAGCTCGATGGAAGCACCCTGCACAAAAGTACCTGCCGCCATGATGATTTTATCCGCATAACCAGGCATATCCCAAGGCTCAGGAGCCGCAAAGGAATCAACAGGGGAATACTTCTGAATGCCTCGGCAGAAAGCAATTAAATTCTCTGGTGTATCAAGCTGAACCGCCTGAATGATATCACCACGAAGGTCTGTTGGCAGAGGCAAAGTCTTATAGCCAAGCTTTTCAAAAAGGCCAGCCGCAAAAACCGCACCCTTGATAGCCTGTGCCACTACATGAGGAGCCATGAAGAAACCCTGAAAAATCATACGGTTATTTGCAAGTGAAGCACCTAATTCATCACCCATGCCCGGAGAAGTCAGACGATAGGAAGCAAGCTCCACCAGTTCATCCTTACCTGCAATATAACCGCCAGTAAGAGAAATACCGCCACCCGGATTCTTGATCAAAGAACCAGCCATAATATCAGCACCCACCTGAACAGGCTCTCTGGTATCTACAAATTCACCATAGCAGTTATCAACAAAGCACACGCAGTCAGGCTTTACACGATGAACCTCGGCACAGATTTCCTCAATCTCAGAAATACTCAGAGGATTGCGCATGGAATAGCCACGGGAACGCTGAATTAAAGCCATTTTGGTGTCAGGAGTAATCTTTGAGGCAATTCCTGCCATATCCACCTTGCCATCAATCATATCCAGTTCGTCATACTTAATGCCCCATTCCTTCAAGGAGCCTTTGCTTTCATTTGCATAGCCGATTACAGTCTGCATGGTATCATAAGGAGCACCTGTGATGGAAACCAGCTTGTCACCGGGGCGGAGAATACCAAACAGAACAGCAGCCAGGGTATGAGTACCGGAAACAAACTGAGTACGGACTAAAGCACGCTCACAGCCAAACACCTTAGCGTAAAGTTCATCAATCTTCATACGGCCAATATCATCATAAGCATAGCCAGCAGTAGTATTAAAATGAGCCTCAGATACCTGACACTCACGCATAGCATCAAGCACCTTCAGGGTATTTATCTCTGCTACTTCCTCAATATGCTGAAAATTTGGCTGAATTTCTGCCAAAACCTGCTTCTTTAATTCAATTAATTCCTGTGAAAAAGACATTTACTAAAAAATCCTCCTAATAATTAGTCATTAACAACATATTTCATAAATGGTGCTGAATCAGAAGATGGAATTTCTACTTCTAATAAAGTACCTTCTCCATTATAATCCGTTTTGTTAATAATAGCAACCTCATGGAGCTTAGTCACCATAGCACCATCACTGTAAGGAATGCAAAGCGTCAAATGGAGACGGCTCTGAGAAAAGAATTTACGGATTTCTGCCCGAAGCTCACTAAGGCCATTCTGACTCTTAGCGGAAATAACCACGCCTTCCCTATCCTGAAGCATACGATGAGCCATGTGCTCACGCATTTCATCTGTCATTTCAAGAGGTGTACCCACACCGCCAGTATCCATCATTTTATCTACCTTATTAAAGACAAAAATAGATGGCTTGTCATCGGCCTGAATTTCCTTTAGAACCTCCATTACAGCCTTAATCTGCAATTCATAATTCTCGTTGCTGGCATCTACCACATGAATGAGCAAATCCGCTTCAACAGTTTCCTCCAAAGTCGCTTCAAAAGCATTCACCAAGGTATGAGGAAGCTTCTGAATAAAACCTACAGTATCCGTCAAAAGCAACTGCTGGCTGTTCTTTTCATCCGGCTCATTCAGTTCCACAATTCTCGTAGTAGGGTCAAGAGTCGCAAAAAGCTTATCCTCAACCAAAACATCAGCAGTATTGGAAAGCGCATTCAAAAGAGTGGACTTGCCTGCATTGGTATAGCCTACAAGAGCCGCTGTCGGAATACGTGACTCCTTGCGCTGACTTCTATGAAGCTTTCTCTGCTTCTTTAACTTATCCAGCTGTTCCTCTAAATCATGAATCCTGCCATGAATCTTACGGCGATCCAATTCCAGCTTTGTCTCACCAGGACCTCTGGTACCAATACCACCACCAAGACGGGAAAGTACTAAGCCCTGTCCGCCGATACGAGGAAGATTATACTTAAGCTGTGCCAGTTCTACCTGCAACTTGCCAGCACTTGACCTTGCCCTCTGAGCAAAAATATCCAAAATAAGAGCAGTTCTGTCAATTACCCTTAAACCTGTTGCAGCTTCAAGATTTCTCTGCTGAGATGGAGAAATTTCATCATCAATAATCAAGAGGTCTGCTTCAAGGTTCTGAGCCGCCATAGCGATTTCATCAACCTTGCCCTTGCCTAAGAAATAAGCATTATCAGGCTTATCCTTCTTCTGCATAATAGTGCCGACAATTTCTGCACCAGCAGTTTCAGTAAGTCCCTTTAACTCCTTTAAGGATTCCTCAGGGTCCCATTGCCATTTATTATTCAAGCCGGAAAATGCAACACCAGCCAAAATAGCCTTCTCTGGACGTTCCTCCGTCTCAATGAGCTGATTTCTTCCCAACTCTCTATTGATAGCTACTACCAGCTGAACCAAATCAAATTTATTTAACTGCTTCAATGGAAGCTCATTAGTCCCCTGCAGGGCATAGCTTCCCGTCTCTGTCAATTCACCTGAAAGAAAAGCCATACTGCCATAAATCTTGCCATCTTTAAGACCAAGAGCCGCCATAACATCAAAACGCATACTCCTGAGTGAAGATAAATCAGGCGCACTAAGCCTTGTATCTGAGCTTGGATGCGTATGAACACAACGAATACCCGAAAGACGATTATTAGATGTACGCTGACGAATTTCAGGAAGGTCAACAGTTGCATTGTCTCCCACTGAAACCTGAACCACCTTGCCCTGACGATTGAGATAAACCGCCACCTCACGCCCTAAAACCTCTGTAACAGCCAACATTTTTTCAGCCAGTTCCACGGTAATAAGCTGACCAGCAGGAACGACATAATCATAGAAGGAGTCCATTTTCTCAATCAAATCTGATTTTATATTTTGCAATTCACCATGTACCATAACAAGCACCCCTCTCTTGTTGCCATACCTTCCATCTCATTATTAACATCTCCGTAGCAGAAATAAATAACACTTCATCATCATATTATAGCATATATAGTTCAATAAGTAAATAGAATATGTAAAACTACTGTTCCTTGCAAAAAAGAACTGCCAACTATTGTCAGCAGTTCCATATTATTTCAGCTTCTTTTTTAACTTATTTAACTTTTGACGTAATTCAAGCTTTTCTCGTGGCTGTTTTGCACCTTTCATTTTCTTTTCTAATGCAGATATTTCCTTCATAAACTGTTCCTGCTCTTCATTTTCTACAAGTTGTTCATCAAGGGTATTTCCCTCTTCAACTAGAATTTCGCCAATCTGCCTTACAAAGTTCTCCCATACTGTATCTAAGTCCAACCCTGTAATATTCAGTTGCATGTTTGCTAAATTTTGCCATGTACCACGCAGGAAACTGTCATTATGCAATAATGCTAATTGACCATCGTCGCCATGAATAAGTAACAGAACCATATTTCTATCTATCAGTTTCGACAAATGTATCAACAATTTATCCTTACAATTCTTATCCTTTAGCTGAGCCTGCAATACAAAAATCCCTGCAACCTTTTTTCCTGATGGTATATTCACTGTTTTAGGTGATAATTCGTGAATGACAGAAATCTGGCGTATAACTTCATCAAATTCATCACGTTCTGCCTGCTTTAACTGAAATTTAGTATAAATCATCTTCTTTGGGATAATTTTCTTTAATGATGTACCTGATGGCAGATTAAGCATTATCTCCAGCCCCCTTCACCACGAGGAAACATATCATCTCGAAATCATCTAACCCTTTAATCTCACTGTCAAAAAAGCTAAAATCTCCACCACTCAAAAAACTGTCTGTGTCACTTTCTTCCTTATTCTCAATTATTGCAGAGATAGCATATTCCAATAGAGCCGAATACTGACTCATATCCCTTCCATCTGCTGTATCGCGATTAAATTCAGCACACAGTTCTACTAGTGGTTCACCATGATTACGACAAAGAAGTCTAATATCATCCAGCAGTTTCTTCGGTGATAAATGATTGCATACCACTTCACCATCTTCACTGATGTATACCATGTAAAATGGATGCAATATATTTTTCTTATCAACATTGATATTGTCAGTACAATTCTTTAAGATATATATTACACCCGGCGGACAATCTGCATTTGCTGGCACAACAGCATGAAGACCATGAGGTATTTTTTCCAAATCACCATGCTTTTTTACATAGTCAAGTAAATCCATGCGGAACTCGTTCAAACCTAAATCCATGATAGATACGCCTGTTCCCATATCCTCAATATCTACCACTTCTTTTTGTAATTTTTCCAGCTGTTTTCTGCGATACTCCAAGTCCATCTTCTCAGCATCACTCAGCAAATTATCATCACCAGTAGCAGTCATATCTACAATTTTCATACGAGATTCCACTCTGCCCTTTAATTGAATATACTCATCTAAATCCATATCAGGCCAGAAATTCACTAACTGCACCACATCATTTTCACTGCCAATACGGTCAATTCTGCCAAAACGCTGAATAATACGAACTGGGTTCCAATGAATGTCATAATTCACCAGATAATCACAATCCTGCAAATTCTGACCTTCTGAAATACAGTCGGTAGCTATCAGCACATCAATATTGAAGTCATTATTAGGCATTAACAAGGCT
>CALZDE010000150.1 GCA_945637225.1 uncultured Selenomonadaceae bacterium | reverse complement strand
AGTTATTTCCTGACCGAGCTGTAAATCCTGTAAAATCATTTTTTCTGCTCCTAAAATAAATTACCATAAAATTCAATTCGTATATTATATCATAAAAAGCCTGCAAACTCAATGCTATAAAGCCATTTACACAAAAAAGAACCGCAGTAAAAAACTACGGCTCCCTATACTATATTATTTAGACTTTAAATTTATTAATTTTTAGGACTTTAGTATGTAAAATTCAAATATACATAAAAAATTACCCTGCCTTGGGGACAGCAGGGTAATTATTCGCAATAGGTTATTTATTATGCTAGAGATATAGAATCAAGAGAGGGGAAATCATCAGATTCTTAATTATCAAACCATTTCGATATTTGTTATGATACACTACATAAAGTAAAATGTCAAGTATTTTTTTAATTACTAATTATTTATCATCAGATTTAAGTACAAAAGCACCAAATGCTGTGAAGGAAGCAACGATAGCACCCAGAATCAGATAGGTAGAAGCAAAACCAATGCTGTCATACATAGAACCAGCTACTGGAGAAAGGATACTTGCACCCAGCTGATTTGAGAGCTGGAAGCCTACGAGGTACATAACGGAAGCCAAGCGGTTGTCGAAGTTCTTTGCGATATATTTGAAAACGGATACCAGCAGGATAGAAAGCTCAATTGCATGAAGAAGCTTAATAGCAGAAATAGCATAGATATTAGTTACCAGACCAGAACCGCCTACACGGATAGCCATAATGGTACCAGCTAATACCAGACTGCGCTTAGCACCAATCTTGTTTACGAGGATAGGAGCAAGGCCCATGCACATTGCCTCAAGGAATACCTGCAGGGAGTTAAGATAACCGAAAGCTTCATTACCTTCTGCTACAGTAGGGAACAGGGATGCATAGTAAATAGCGAACTGCTGATCGAAAACACCATATACACAAGAGGAACCTACAATGAATGCCATGAACATCCATACATCTTTAATCTTGAACAGTTCTTTAACGTCGCTGAGGGAAATATGCTCAGACTTAGAAGCTTCTTCTTCAGTAACCTCTACATGGGTGAACATCAGAATAGGCAGGAGAAGCAGTGCGGTACCGGAAGCAATCCAGAAAATCATGTTCATATCAATGTTGAAAACACGACCTGCACAGAAGATACCAGCAGCAGCACCGAGGGAACCCCACATACGTGAACGGCCAAACTCGAAGTCAAAACGACGGCTGCACTTCTCAATGTAAGACTCAATACTTGCAATACCTGCATTAAATGCAGTAGCCATATACAAACCACCGGCAATAACACCAGCATAGAAATTGCTTGTCAGAAGTGGAGCATAAACCATGGTGAAGAAAGGACCTGTTAATATTACCAGACCTACTATGAAATACAGCAGATGTTTTTTCATACCGATTTTATCTGAAATATATCCGTACACAGGTTCCATAAGCATTGTGAGAATAGAGTTGGCTGCAAAGATGATACCTATCTGAGTACCAGTGAGGTGCAGTGCCTGATCGAACCACATTGGCATGAAGGCAAGGAATACCAGCCAGGCAAAGAAGAATACAAAGAAAAACGTACTTAATTTTATATATATTGGCTTACCCATTGTTATCGTCTCCTATCAATAAATTGAATTTAAGGTGTAGAAATCAGCATTATTTAAAACAGTTGTTCCATCACTTTCAAATACTACATTGAAAGGCTTCATTGGATATACTCTAGCGGACATTACTCTTTCACCATCATTGATGAATGCTTCTACGGAAGACTTATCAACGAAGATATCCAGCTTTAACTTGTTATCTGTCAGAGCAATTTCGACCTCACGTTTGTTCTTTGGAGTAGTTCCGCAGTTGGTGCAGTCCATAGTTAAAACACCGATTTTCTTATCATAGGAAAGAACAGCCTCTTCATTTGCCAAGGTTTCCAGCTTAATGGAGAACTCATCAGCATTTGCCATGTCAGCCTCTAATACCAGCTCAAAAGCTGTGCCTGTCATACCAGCAAACTGCTTTTCTGCCTTAACCTCAACGGAAGAAACCTCAATGTGCTCATTTCTTAAAATTTCCATTTCCTTGACAGGAGTTGAAACAACCTTATCACCCTTGATATGAAGCTCACGAGGAATGGTCATCATGCCTGCCCAGCCTTCTTCCTGCTCAGGATAATCTCTATCCCACATATCCAGCCAGCCAATCATTACTACACGTCCATCAGGAGTATTCATAATCTGTGGAGCATAGAAATCAGAGCCATAATCCAGCATATCAAACTTGCCATGCTCATACTTGCCAGTTTCATAATTCAGCTTGCCAACGAAGAAACCGGACTGATGTTTGTTGAGAAATCTTCTGCCTTCTGGATTTACACCCTGTGGTGAAAATACCATTACATCCTTGCCATCCACTTCAGCAAAGTTAGGACATTCCCACATGAAGCCCTGATTACCTTCACCGCTTGCCATGACACCAACTGGCTGCCAATTTACCATATCCTTGGAGGAAAACAGCAGTACCTGACCTGTTACCTCATCCTTCTGAGAACCAACAATGGTATAGAACATATCCTCATGCTTCCATACCTTTGGGTCACGGAAATGTCCGCCAAAAGCGTAATCTATATTTTCCAGAGTCATTACAGGATTCTTTTCAATCTTTTCAAAATTGATGCCGTCCTCGCTGACTGCCAGACACTGAGTCTCAATACGGTCCTTATCTTCTGGCTTTTCCTGCTTTAAGTCCACATGTCCAGTGTAAAGCAGATACATCTTGCCATCATGAGCAATAGCACTTCCACTGAAACATCCGTTCTTGTCGTACTCCATATCAGGAGCTAAAGCAACAGCCTCATCCTTCCAGTTTACCATATCGGTACTTGTTACATGACCCCAGTGCATTGGGCCCCAGGTAACACCGTATGGATGATACTGATAAAAGAGATGGTACTTGCCATCAAAGCAGCACATGCCGTTTGGATCGTTAATCCAGCCGACTGGAGCTGCTGAATGGTAAGAAGGATACCATTTCAGTTCCTTACGATTTAATGCGTTTTTTTCTACGTAGACATTCGCCTTTTGAAGCATGGTGTTCATTGTTAAACTCTCCTTATTTTTCTTATTTTGCATTTATCAAATCGCTTCGAGAAAATTTACAAATTATATCGAAACAGTTCGTTATCTTCATAAAACCGTTTCGATATTTTTATAATACACCTTCATTTTCAAAATGTCAAGTATTTTTAAAAGAAAATAAATATTCAGACAATTTAAATCAAAAGAATTAAAAAGACCTGCTATGAATTAACAGGTCTTACGGGAAATCAATTTAGTAGGAACAGGTGTCAAATCCGGCATTTCTGTGCCATTGACCATAGCAACGATAGCCTCTGCCGAAAGCTCTGCCAGCTTATCTAATTGCTGACGTATTGTTGTAATAGGTACAGCCCCTGTTTCAGTAACTACGGTACCATCATAGGATACTATTTTCAAAGTCTCCGGCACACTATACCCACATGAAGCCGCTAAGCCAAGACAACGCAAGGCAGGCATATCTGTAGTGAAAATACCATCAATATCCTTATACAATTCAAACACATGTCGGGCGGCATCATCAAACTGCTTCATGGTAAATGCGTTCCATTCCATCTCATAATTATCTACCTTAACACCATGATTTGCCAGTTCCTGCTGAAATACCTCGTGGTAGGTCTGAGCAGGAGTTGCTACGTTTTGAGCACCTATTATCTGCACTACATGCTTCGGATTATGCTTCAGCATTGCCTGAGCCGCCTGCAAGCCACCCAAAGCATGGTCAGAACATACAATTGGAATATCATCTCCAATATAGCGGTCAAATGCCAGTACAGGACGATTGAGATTATTGTAAATAGACGTATCCATGGTGTGCGCACCCATGATAATTCCATCCATGTTCTTACGCTTCAGCATTTCAATAAATTCAATCTCTGCATTTTTCTTCGCCATGGTAGTACACAGCATTACCTTGTAATTGCGGGAAAAAAGCTCAATCTCTAAAGCCTGAACCAGCTCTCCAAAAAAAGGATGTGAAATAGACGGTATGACCACACCAATGGTATTTGTCCTGTTCATAGAAAGATTGCGGGCCACATCACTGGGCACATAGGAAAGCTCATCCATAGCCTTGCGCACCTTCTGACGGGTAGTCTCCGAAACATATCCTTTATTATTTAAGACAAGAGAAACTGTACTTGCGGCCACTCCTGCTAATTTTGCTACATCCTTTATACTTGCCATTGGCCTAATCCCCTTTTACTCATTGCTACATACATTTATTTATATTTTAATATTTTATATTAATATTTTCCCAACATCAGTTTTGCCAAAATTGCTTCTACGGTCAAATCACCGCCAGAAATAACTCCATGACGAAGGGCACTTGCACCGACCTCATAACGCTCTAAGTCTGTACCGTCATAAATGCACTGTGTAGTAAGAACGACCTTTACGCCCTTCTCTACAGCATAATCAATAGCAGGCAAAAAGCTGTTCCCTGATTCTTCCGAAGGAACATTTCCTGCACCGTAGCCCTTTAATACAATGCCCTTACAGCCACTATCTACAGCCATCCTGATAATGTCAGTATTAAATCCTGGGAATACCTCAAAAACCGCTACATGGGTATCAATTGCGGTATTTATTTTAAGTTCTTTTTCAGGCTCTATAAAATCAGAACTTATATTCCATTTTATTTTTCCATCTTCCAATACCGCTACATCAGGAACATTTATGCTGTAAAAGCCATCAAAATTCTCTGTGCAAAGCTTTTTCGCCGCATTTCCCTGCATAAGCTTATTATGAAAAGCAAGATAAACACCTGGCACACTGCTTACTGCACCGTACATAGCCAGCAGAAGATTAGCAGGTGCATCTGAGCCTTCCTCAACCAAAGAAAGCTGTGAACCAGTAAATATAACAGGCTTTTGAAGATTTTCCAGCATATAATAAAGGGCCGCTGCGGAATGCGCCATTGTGTCTGTGCCATGAGTGATGATAAAACCATCATAGTCAGCATATCTTTCTTCTATTGCCTGTGCCATCTGAATCCAGTCCTTAGGCTGAATATTGGTACTGTCTAACTGCATAAGCTCAACTATATCAATAACCCCTAATGACTCCAATTCAGGCACCTTTGCCAAAAGCTCCTTGCCATCAAGAAGCGGTTTCATGCCCTCTGGAGTCTCTACTGAAGCAATCGTACCACCAGTAGCAATCAAACATATTTTCTTTTTATCCATGATATATTCCTTTCAGCTCAAACTAAGTAACCATTAGAGATATTTTATCATACCCACAGTCTAAAAGCAATTTCAAAAATAATTATCTTGCCACATAATGCAAAAAGTCCCTAACCATTACAGCTAAGGGCTCTAAGTATATCTTACAGTGACGCCAGATACCGTAGCTG
>CALZDE010000149.1 GCA_945637225.1 uncultured Selenomonadaceae bacterium | reverse complement strand
TAGAATAAGGTACCCGCCACTTATAGAAGTGGGGGACATCTCTTAGTCGTTATACCAGAATTAATATATTTTTTCTTCATGTAATTACCTCAAGCCATATCAATATAATCATTCTATTGAGGTATATGTCGCACTAGCTATTTTCTGCATTTTTTTACAGCACTGCTTCTACCTACACCATCATTCATAACTACAAGTACATATTCACCACGCGGACTATATATAATTCCTCCATCATCATATAAATTATCCAATTCACCAGTCTTATGTGCAATTCTCACATCCCCCAATGCTGTAGGAAAGACTTCTTTATCTGTCTGCTGCAATAAAATATCAATCATTTTTGTATCATACTCAGAATTCACACACTGATTACGTACCAGTTTTTGGAAAAACTTTCCCAAATCTGAAACAGATGAATAGTTCTCTCTGCCTGCAGCAATAGCATCAAAATCCATCATTTTACGTCCGAGTACAGTTTCATTGTACCCTTCTTTTTTAATGTAGCTATTAATATTATCCATCCCAAGATAATCTATCATCATATTCGTAGCAGTATTGTCACTTTCAGCAATCATATAGCTGAGCAAATCATAAATACTGATCTCTGTACCACTGGACCAGCCACAAATTACACCTGCACCGCCTACCTTATCAGATGATTTAAGGACAATTTGATTATCCAAATTTAATTGACCCTTACTTGCTAATTCCATGGCGTAAGACATAATAAAAACTTTTATCATACTTGCTGAACGACGCGACTTATTATTTATCACTAAAGTATCCGTATTTTCGCCTGACTTCGGATACCACAGATATACAGAATACTCGTCAGTTTCATCACCTATAATATTTTCTATTTCAGACCTCACGTTAAAATAATCCACTTTATTTTTATCTATTACATCCGCATTTGCTGTTATTTCTTGCGAAACTATCTGTTTATCGCTATTATTTGGACTACTATATTCATTTTTTTCCTCTGTATTATATGAACAGCCCAAACATACCGACATCAATAAATATACTGCAGTTGCTTTAATTAATTTTTTTTTCATTTTTATTCTCCAATACAGAAAAGCTCCGCCATATATAACACACGACGGAGCAGACAACTATAAATCAATTATTTTTTGTACAAATCATTAAATTTCTTATTTTCATCATCAAATTTGTATGCAGCCTTTGTGCCTTCACCAAAACCAATAGAATATTCACCATTGTTTCTGCTATCTAAAACACCTTTATAAAGACCACGTATACGTCCTGCTTCGCAGTCATACACACTTAACAATGCATCCTTAACTGCCTGATCCTCTGACTTTACCTTTAATTCTTTAAGCTGTTTCTGTGCAGCTTCAACCTTATCCAAAGTTGCCTTGGCATCATTTAAAATTTTATCAGCTGATGCGTCCCGGAAATCAGCATGACCATTATTGAGATAGCTGTTTATGCTAGCAGCCACACCGCCAATTTCTACATCCAGCTGATCCTTTTGATTAGCCAGCTCAGCAATTTTTTCCTTATATTTATTGTCCGTATCAGCTGGAACTGAACTACTCTCCGTATTATTCTTTTCCTGCTGAACACTCTGTGCAGCCTGACTGGCAACCGGCTTATTTCCTTCGTCTTTAAAAACAAGGCTGTACATCCCAAAAACTATCAATACTGCAAGAACTACACCTGCAATAACAAATTTTACAATGTCATTATTCTTCTGTACAGGAGCTTGTTGATTATACTGTGGCTGCTGCCCAAAGTCTTGGCGATTATTTGGCATTGGATTAATGCGACCCGTATCTGTCGCATTAATTGCATCTTTTACATTTTTCTCAAGTGAGATCTTATTTGTCCTAGCACCACATTTAGGACAAAATTTAATATTTTCAGCTATATCAGTACCACATTTAGAACAAAATTTAGCCATAACTCCCTCCATAGTTATCACAGGTTATTTATATTTGTCAACCTATTCTTCTCTGATGAATATGTGCTCAAAAATTCCTCATACATGCTCTGAACATCTTTGTTTAATCTTAAAGCCTCATTTTCTTTTGATGTTCCATCAGCATAGTAATTATTAAATCTCAAGTTGCCACCTATACGCATGAGCTCACAGCAAGTGATAGATTTATCCAAAACATTTAATAATTTATTTTTCAATGGCTCTGCTCCAGCTGGTGCAGCCAAATCATTCACTTTCTTGCGAATGTCCTGGCGGTCTGACTTCGCTTTATAAAGTGCGTTAAAGTAATCAGACCAAATCATGCCTGCACCGGTACGACCTGTTTCCAGCATTTTATCATATTCATCCCTTGCGGAATTATAATTCTGAATGTAGCTGTCCATTGCCCAGAAGAATTTCTGCATAGCCTGAAGACGTTCCATCTTCTGCTTGTTGATTCTACGCTGCTCATTGACATACGCATTCAAAGGTGATACTATGCCTGACAAATCAGCATTTGTAACCAAAGTTGTATTAGGTATAACTATATCGTTACTTAATGATTTTAATGTATCGATACTTTCCTGCAAAGCTCCCAGGGCTGCATCATTATTAGCATCCAAAGGATTATCTATTGCTGCAATTATATTTGATATCAATACACTTTCCTTCTGCAAGAGTTCAATTGTGTCCTTATGCTGTTTGTCATATTTGGACAATGGCTTATTATCAGAAAAGTTTTTCGCCATGTCATCAACAATTTTCTTCTGAAGCTCCAAATCTTCCTTGATATTTTTTAGCTGATCATTTTTTAATTTCTCTTTCGAAATATCATTTACCAGAGTTTCATTGGTCGTATTCAAACTACGTGATACTTCCGCATACTGTAGAAGATATTTGTCTTCTTGAATGCCGGAAAAATACATATATGAACCAAATGCTACCACAAACAATGTTACCAGCAAAGTGATGATATAATTCTTATTTTTTACTTTCCCCCAAAAATTATCACTAGATGTTCCATTAAACACATCATTTGAAGGTTGCAGATTTCCTTGTTCCTGCTGTAGAGGTGGTGTTTGTTGAACACTAACTAGATTATTTCCACAATTGGGACAAAATTTAGCTTCATCCTTTGCTATCACCGTATTACAATTAGGACATACCTTAGACATATTTTATCTCCTTTAACTCATTAAAATCTACTAATCATCTATTAAGTCTAACACTTATGTAATTTACACGATTATCTGATTTATTAATGGCATATCTTAATATACCTTCACCTAAAATATCTGTCTGAAAAGTGTACTCGTACATAACAAGTCCATCAGCTTCAAACTTCATGGACGAATCTCCATATGATTTTACTATCTCATCCAATGTTGATCCCTCATGGAAGCCCCTTTTAGTTTTTAAATCAGGACCATTGGACACCAGCGCCGTAACGACCCTGTTCTCAATGACAACCTCCATATCAGGATAGTAATACCTGATCATACTTCCATCCAACTTAGATTTTGTCGGCTTGCCTTTCACAGATCTCATCTTATCCTCTGTGTCACCAATAATCAGTCCGCCAAGGGATAGTTCAGATGAAACATTTTGCTGATCAACTTTATCAGGAACGTCATTCACCACAGCTGAAGCTTTGCCAGTATTTTCTACTTTCTGTGGTACATCACTATATGATGGGGAATTGCTTTCTACTAAAGCATAACTTCCATATGCTGCAACAGCCACAACTGCAACTATTCCCAAGACTTTAATTATATTATTATTCGATGTACCATTATTGGGTGCAGCAATGACCTGCTTTTTCACAAATACAGTTTTCTCTCTGCCACATTTGGAGCAAAATTTACCACTGTTAATTCTACCGCATTGACATATCCATTCATCAGTTTTATTCATCAAGTCGCCTCCAATGTACATTCTGTAACCCTGCATATCTTTTTGTATAATATATTTTACACATATGTAGCATAATTACGCCACATCACATTATATCACTTATATTTTATAAGTGCAACTACTTTATTTTTTAAGATTAGCTGTATAATCAAATTAAACAATATTATCTGCTCTTGATATTAACTTGCAATTACACGCAATATAAAGCTTTATATAACGTTACTTTTTAACATTGTATCTTATCCTAATAACCATCCAAATGCCAGCAATCGCGAGCAGTCAAAACCTTGACAACTATAATAAGCTAAGATGTATCAATAAACAAGCAGTCATTTAGAATAACTCTTGTTCATTATGAACAAAAATACTTTATTTTGATATAATTTTTAATATTGCAAATTACACTTATTTTTTACATTCCTATTGATATAACCATTTTTATAATGTATAATTACATCATGTGTTGTTATTTATTAGCATCATGATTAATTATTTAATTTGGAGGTATTTTTATGAAATTTTGTTCTAACTGTGGCAGGACGTACGGTGATGAAAATGACTTTTGCAGTGAATGTGGTACTATACTGAAAGTAAAGGCTGCTCCATCTAGCAACTCCAATGATTCAACATCTACCCAAAATCCCACTGAAAACATTATAATTAATTCTATTCAAGGTAATTTATCAAAAATTGAAGGTTATAGCACTAATGCATATAATGAATATCTTCCGCTATTAAAAGCACCGCGTATAGGTCAAGGTGTTTATGCTGTAGCAATAATCGCATTGACTCTTTCTTTTTCTATTCTTTCAGGATTAATATCGTATTATGAGGTTGATAAACTTACCACATTAATAAATTTAGCTTCCAGTAATATGCGTGGATTCAATGGCTTACCATCTTTACCTTCACTTACACCTTTTTTTGCTCTAATTATATTGTATTACGGCTCTATTAGCTTTTTATTGTTCAAGCGTCTAAAGGATATTGGTTTATCAGCTAACATTGTTCAAATTCTTACTGCATTATTTGTAGTTGTAGCAATTTATTCAATCTATACTGTAGATGATTCTATAAACACAATCATAACTGCAGCATTATCAGGAAAATCTGGTGGGTTCAATGGAATCGGAGGATTCATGGATTTATTAGACTCAGCTAGCGATATTGTAACTTCAATAAAGTTATTAACAGTTTTGAATATCAGTGCGTACATAGCAGCACTTATCAAAAGTGATCCTAACGATAATCACCATGGACCACAATCTCAGAAAATATAATCTTGTTTTCTTAATTAAACGCAGTTATATATTTCCAATTTATCAAGAGGGTGAATCAAAAATTAAGCGTTTAACCCCTTGACTTTTCACACCATTTTGCGTACCATTCAGTACACGCAGTTTCTTTAATTTTCACACACTTGCAGATATAATAGTCAGCCGTTGGTAAATAGCCATGGCTGGCTATTTTCTTTTTCGTTAAAATTTAAATTTAAGTATTAACGTTGCTCTCCAAACTCTTTTTCGACAATTTTCTGTATAGCATAAATTTTCTTTTTTATCATAATGTGGCAGAAGACTCCCACCTCTATAGGTGGGGGATGAATG
>CALZDE010000148.1 GCA_945637225.1 uncultured Selenomonadaceae bacterium | reverse complement strand
GAAGAAAATGCTTGTTGCATTTTCATGATTGAGGGCGTTATAAAAAGCCGTTTTTTATAAACATCAAATAGTCAAATACTATTATACCTATTCTATCATAATAGTATGGTTATGTCCAATCTTAAGATATTTTCATTAGAAAGGGCAGTTTCTATAAAATATGTCCACAAGGTGTTGACAACAAGGTGTTTGTGTGCTAAAATAATGAACAGTGGTTTTTGCGGACATGGCGGAACTGGCAGACGCGCTAGACTTAGGATCTAGTACCGTAAGGTGTGGAGGTTCGATTCCTCTTGTCCGCACCATTTTTTTATCTATATTGCTAAAGACTGTGAAAAAGAGGAGTAGCCGTTTATCAGCAGCTAAGAGAGAAAAGCATTGGTGTGAGCTTTTTCTGGGGTAGCGGTGAAGGTAGCTTTGGAGTTGCTTGCTTGAAGCTTATGTGTGTAGGGCAGGTCGCATGGGCGGCGTTATGCTTATGAGGTGCATTGTTTTATGCACGAAGCCGGGTGGTACCGCGAAAGTTGATTTTATCTCTCTCGTCCTAGTATTAGGATGGGAGTTTTTTATTTATACGTTGGAGGTTATTAGAATGGAAGAAAACAACATTCCTAAGGTTTATGATCCTAAAACCTTTGAAAAGAAATGGTATAGCTTTTGGGAAGAGAACAAGCTGTTTCATGCAGTAGTTGAGGAGGATAAGAAGCCTTACAGTATCGTTATCCCACCACCAAATGTTACTGGTCAGCTTCACATGGGCCATGCACTGGATAATACCTTGCAGGATATTCTCATCCGCTGGAGACGTATGCAGGGCTACAATACTCTTTGGATGCCTGGCTGTGACCATGCAGGTATTGCTACTCAGGCAAAGGTTGAGGGTGCTCTTCGTGCTGAGGGTACCAACCGCTATGAGTTAGGCCGTGAAAAGTTCTTAGAGCGTGTATGGGCTTGGAAGGATCAGTATGGCAGCCGTATCATGAGCCAGCTTCGTTCCTTGGGTTCTTCCCTTGACTGGGACAGAGAGCGTTTCACTATGGATGAGGGCTGTTCCCGCGCTGTTCGTGAAGTTTTCGTAAGTCTTTATGAGAAGGGTCTTATTTATCAGGGTACCCGTATTACCAACTGGTGTCCAGACTGCAACACCGCTATTTCTGATATTGAGGTAGAGCATGAGACTGAGGATGGCAAGCTGTGGCATCTCCGTTATCCTATCAAGGGTGAGGATGGCTATGTAGAGGTTGCTACCACTCGTCCTGAGACTATGCTGGGTGATACTGGTGTAGCTGTAAATCCAAATGATGACCGCTATAAGGATTTGGTTGGCAAGACCTTAATCCTGCCTATCGTAAATCGTGAAATTCCTCTCTTTGCTGATGAATATGTAGATTCTGCTTTTGGTACTGGTGCTGTAAAGGTTACCCCTGCTCATGATCCTAACGACTATGAGATGGGCCTTCGTCACAATTTAGAGCAGATTAAGGTAATTACCAATACTGGCAAGATGGCAGACAATGCTGGCAAGTACGCTGGTATGGACCGTTATGAGTGCCGTAAGCAGCTGGTTAAAGACTTAGAGGAAGCTGGTGTAATGGTTTCTATCGAGGACCATCAGCATGCAGTAGGTCATTGTTCACGCTGTCATTCCACCATCGAGCCTATGATTTCTACTCAGTGGTTCGTAAAGATGGAGTCCTTGGCAAAGCCAGCAGCTGATGCTGTAAAGAACGGTGATATTAAGTTCGTTCCAGAGCGTTTCACCAAGATTTACTGCAACTGGTTAGATAATATCCGTGACTGGTGTATTTCCCGTCAGCTGTGGTGGGGCCATCGTATTCCTGCTTGGTACTGTGATGACTGCGGTGAGACTGCTGTTTCCCGTACAGATATCTGCGAGTGCCCTAAGTGTAAGAGCAAGAATATCCGTCAGGACGAGGATGTATTAGATACATGGTTCAGTTCCGGCTTATGGCCTTTCGAGACCATGGGCTGGCCTGATGAGACTCCAGAATTAAAGCAGTTCTATCCTACTGCAACTCTTGTTACTGGCTATGATATTATTTTCTTCTGGGTAGCAAGAATGGTAATGATGGGCTTAGAGTTTGGCAAGGACATTCCATTCAAGACTGTATACATTCATGGCTTAGTTCGTGACAGTCAGGGCCGTAAGATGAGTAAGTCTCTTGGCAACGGTATTGACCCACTGGAGATGATTGAGCAGTATGGTGCAGATAGCCTGCGTTTCATGCTGATTACTGGTAATACTCCTGGTAACGATATGCGTTTCTACAATGAGCGTGTTGAGTCTGCCCGCAATTTCGCCAACAAGCTGTGGAATGCTTCCCGTTTCATGCTGATGAATTTAGAGGGCTTTGATAAGAGCTTTGTTCCAGAGGAAAGCGATTATACCTTGGCTGACAAGTGGATTATTTCCCGCTTCAACCGTACCGCTCAGGATGTTACTGCAAATCTTGAAAAGTACGAGCTGGGTGAGGCAGGCCGTCTGGTTTATGACTTCATTTGGAGCGAGTTCTGCGACTGGTATATTGAGCTTGCTAAGGCTCGTCTCTACGATAAGGAAAATGTTCGCCCTCGTCAGACTGCTCAGTATGTACTTGGCACTGTTTTGGAAGGAACTTTGCGTCTCTTACATCCATACATGCCATTCATTACCGAGGAAATTTGGCAGCATATCCCACATGAGGGTATCAGCGTAATGACCAGCCAGTGGCCAGAAGCAAAGACTGAGGCTATTGATGATATGGCAGAGAAGCAGATGAATGCTATCATGGACAGCATTAAGAAGATTCGTGAGCTTCGTCTGGAAGTAAATGCCGCACCTGGCAAAAAGAGCGAGGTTATCCTGAACTTCACTGATGAAAGCCTGCGCAGTGTATTTGAGTCCAATGTAGGCTATCTCACCGTATTAGCGGCAGCAGAGCCTGTTACCATGCTGAGTGCTGGTGCAGAAAAGCCAGAAAATGCTATGACCGGCGTAGTAAATGGCGTTGAACTGTATCTGCCATTAAAGGGCCTTATTGACGTAGAAAAGGAAAATGACCGACTCAATAAGGAACTGGCAAAGCTGGAAAAGGAAATCAGCCGTCTGGAGAAGAAGCTGGGTAATGCTGGTTTCGTAGCAAAGGCACCTGCTGATGTAGTGGCTGGCGAAAAGGAAAAGCTTGCTGGCTATCAGGAGAAGTACAAGGCTGTACAGGACCGTCTTGAATATTTAAAGAAAATTTAATTTTTAGGTAGAATATATTTTAGGGAGTAGTGAGTTTTCATTGCTCCCTTTTTGTTGCATATTAATATATATTAGGAAAATAGGCTGTATTTTCTTGATTAGGTGTGCTATAATGTTATTAGAATGAGAAATTTTATGAAAGAGGGTGTACAAAATGATGGAAAATACTATTTCTCTGACAAGTGATGTTTTACAAACACTTAAACAGATTGCAACAATGAAACAGATTTCGGAAAGTGAAGCAATAAGGGAATTAATATTGGAAGCATGGGAAGATATGCAGGATATTAAATTAGCAGAAGAAGGGTGGAAGGATTATTTAGAGCATAAAGAAGATTCAAAGACTCTTGAAGAATTCGGGCGGGAGATGAATTTTGATGTATAAGCTGATAATTCCGCCTAAAGTAGAAAAGACATTAAAGAAATTAGATAAACATGAAAGCAAGAAAATTTATAACTGGCTTAAGAATAATATAGAAGGATGTTCCGATCCACGTCAGCATGGAAAGGCTCTTACGGCAAATTTGTCTGGATTGTGGAGATATAGAATAGAAGATTATAGGGTAATAGTAAAAATTGTTGATGATGAATTGATAATTGTTGCTGTTTCCATTGACCATAGAAAACAAATATATAAATAAATAGAAAGCAAGTGTGCAAATGAATTATAAAGAATCTCTTGAATACTTAAATAGTTTAAATGTTTTTGGCATGAAGCTTGGTCTGGTACGAATGACAGACCTTTTGGAAAGACTGGGAAATCCTCAGAATGCCTATAAGACTGTACATATTACAGGCACTAATGGCAAAGGCTCTGTTACTGCTATGCTGACAGCTATTTTGCAGGAAAGCGGCTTTAAGACAGGTATGTTTACATCACCTCATCTTGTCAGCTATACTGAGCGAATACAGATAAACGGCAGGTGGGCTAGTGAAATTGCTTTTGCAAATTGTCTTACAGAGGTACGTACCGCGTGTGAGGAAATGACTGCTAATGGCAACGAACAGCCAACTCAGTTTGAGGTTCTTACTGCTACAGCATTTCTTTTATTTCAGAAGGAAAAGGTGGATTATGCCGTTATTGAAGTAGGCTTGGGCGGTTTGCTGGACTCTACTAATGTAATTGTTCCAAAGGTATCTGTTATTACTAATGTAAGCTTTGAACATGCAGATAAATGCGGTGGTACCTTGGAAGGCATTGCAGAGCATAAAGCAGGCATTATTAAGCCAAATGTTCCTGTTGTTACTGGGGCGGAAGGAATGCCACTTGATATTATCAGGGAAACTGCGGCGGTAAATGACTGTGAGATTTATGTTTTGGGTGAAGATTTCAAGGTAAAGGCTGATAGAAAGCAGATGGTGAAGTTTACTCCAAATGCTGAAGTAATGGGCGAGGTCGATTATAAATTAAATCTTTTAGGCTTGCATCAGGCAAATAATTCCGCTTTGGCGGCGGCAACGGCTATGATTTTAGCAGTAGATGAATTATCTATTACAAAGGCTTCAATCCGTCATGCAATGAAAAAGGTGGAATGGGCAGGAAGATTTGAGCTGATGGCTAATGCTAAAGAAAAATACGGTCATCAGGTGCTGATAGACGGAGCACATAATCCAGCAGGCATTACTACATTAAGGGAAAGCCTTGATTTTTACTTCCCACAGGAAAAAAGAGTTTTTGTCTTGGGGATTTTGAAGGATAAGGATTTTGCTAATATGCTGAAAATCCTTTTAAGGAAAGAAGATAAGGTAGTATTTACCACACCATCATCAGAAAGAGCTGCAAATCCAGTTGACCTTTTGGAATACGCTGATGTAGAAGTAAAGGAAGCAATAGGCGATCCAGTGGAGGCACTGAAACGAGGTCATGAGCTGACAAATAATGATGAGCTTCTTATTTGTGCCGGTTCATTGTATCTGATAGGTTACTTAAGAGAACAATTGCTTTAAGGAAAGGATGTGGCTGAATTGGCTGAATTAGCAGTAAAGTTAACCGATGAAGTTAATGATGTTTATGAACGTCAGGAAATGATTAATGGTAAAATCTATATGCAGGCAGCCTGTCCTGCTACTAATCACAATAGAATTGTTCGTAATTTATCTGCAAAATTTTATACGTATCTTCGCGGGAAAAAGTGCGAATCCTTCGGTGAAAATATGAAGGTTGTACTCAATAATAAAAATTATTTTATTCCTGATTTAATGATAGTTTGTGATCCAGATAAGATTAAAGATAAATTTATTGATGGTGCACCTGATTTGGTGGTTGAGGTTCTGTCTCCGTCAACTAACAGGAAT
>CALZDE010000147.1 GCA_945637225.1 uncultured Selenomonadaceae bacterium | reverse complement strand
CTCCCATTATTTGTTACATATAGTATAGCATATTTTCTCCCCAAATAAAAGTGTACAATTTTTCATCATTCTTTATTTTTTACAAAATAATACGCCATTTACCACATTGATAAACAGCGTATTACACATTTTAATTATTTACGATTTACTAAAGCCATAGCTGCTTCCTGTGCTTCATGAAGAATTCTTTCCTCATCCATTGTCAGCACCTTGCCCTTTTCCATGATTACCTTGCCATTGCAAATCATGGTATCAGCAGAAGCAGAGCTTGCAGAATATACTAATAAGGATACGAGATTATGACGTGGGCACCACTCTGGGCGGTTCAGGTCATACAGAACAATGTCAGCCTTCTTGCCAGGAGCAATAACGCCTGTATCATCCAGCCATATTGCCTTTGCACCTGTTTCAGTACCCATCTTTAAAGCTTCAGCCGCAGGAACAGACAGTGGATCCAGCTCATTTACCTTATGCAGAATAGCAGCCAAACGGATTTCTTCAAGCATATCAAGATTGTTATTAGAGGAAGTACCATCTGTACCTAATCCAACAGTAATGCCTTCCTTCAGCATTCTAGGCACTGGAGCAATACCGCTTGCCAGTTTCATATTAGAAGCAGGATTGTGAGCTACTGCAATATTGTGCTTCTTCATAATAGCAAAATCTTCGTCATCCAGCCATACACAATGTGCCGCAATAGCAGGAACGTCAAATAAGCCTGTTTCTTCAATGTACTTGAATGGACGCTTGCCATATTTTTCCTGCATCTGATTGATTTCATCCTGTGTTTCAGACATATGAATATGCATATGCATACCATTATCCTTAGCCAGTCCTGCCGCCTTCTCACAGAACTCTGGTGGACAGGTGTAAGGAGCATGAACGCCCATAGCTACAGTAATACGGCCATCAGCTGTACCATTATAATTCTTGTACATAGTTACATTTTCATCCAATACCTTATCCTGACCAGGAATAAAGCCTATTGGGCCACGAGAGAATACACCGCGGATACCAGCTTTGGCAGTAACATCAATGACACTCTCAAGGTATGGGCCATACATATCGAGGAAAGCAGTAGTACCGGACTTAATCATTTCTAGTACCGCCAATTCACCGCCCACGCGGATATCCTTCTCAACCATCTTTGCCTCTACCGGCCAAATATGATTATTCAGCCAGTCCATGAGTGCCAAATCGTCAGCATAACTGCGGAGCAAAGTCATTGAAGCATGGGTATGAGTATTAACAAAACCAGGAACAGCAAACTTGTCTTTGCCGTTAATAGTATTATCTGCCACAAAACCTGCTGGTACTTCACCTACAGCTACGATTTTATCATCGGTAATAGCAATATCTGCCACCTTAGTTGTATAATCAGGCTGTAAAACAGATGCACCTTTTACCAAAATATTCATTTATAACCCCTCCAGCCACTAATCACTAATTACTAACCATTACATCAATCAGCACTGATGAAGATATGCGTACTGCTCTGGGGTCAGGGTATCAATTTCTACGCCCATAGCCTTCAGCTTAATTCTAGCAATCTTTTCATCAACTTCTGCTGGCAGAACATATACCTTATTTTCCAGCTTATCATGGTTCTCAATCATATAAAGAGCGGAGAAGAACTGAACACCCCAGGAAAGGTCCATAATCTCTGCTGGATGACCGTCACCACAAGCCAGATTTACCAGTCTGCCCTCGCCTAAGAGATACAGCTTCTTGCCATTTTCAAACTTAAATTCCTCAATGCCCTCACGAACAGGACGGCGGGAAACAGTCATAGACTCCAGCTCTGGGATATTGATTTCTACGTCAAAGTGACCGGAATTTGCCATTACAGCACCATCCTTCATAGAAGCGAAATGACGTTCACGCAGAATATCCTTGTCACCGGTCAGAGTTAAGAAAACATCGCCAATCTTAGCTGCCTCGTCCATTGGCATTACTCTAAAGCCATCAAATACAGCCTCAATTGCCTTTACAGGGTCAACCTCAGTGATAATCACGTTAGCACCTAAGCCCTTAGCACGCATAGCACCGCCCTTGCCACACCAGCCATAGCCAGCGATAACAACAGTCTTGCCTGCAATTACCAGATTGGTAGCACGCATAATGCCTTCCCAAGTGGACTGGCCAGTACCATAACGGTTATCAAACAGGTACTTGCAGTATGCATCATTAGCAGCCATCATTGGGAATTCCAGCTTGCCAGCGGCCTCTAATGCCTTATCACGGATAACACCTGTGGTAGTTTCCTCAGAACCGCCAATAATCTTAGGCAGAAGCTCACGACGCTCATTATGAATACGGTAAATCAAGTCACCGCCATCATCCATGATAATATCAGGCTCAGTGTCCAAAGCCATGTCAATGTACTTATCATACTCTTCCATAGTACAGCCATGATGTGCAAATACAGTTACACCGCCCTCAACAAGAGCCGCACAAACATCATCCTGAGTGGAAAGAGGATTAGAAGCAGTAGCGATAACCTCTGCACCGGCATTCTGCAATACAAGAGCCAAATAAGCAGTCTTAGCCTCTAAGTGCATAGTCATAACCATACGCTTGCCAGCAAAAGGCTTAGATACGGAATATTCCTCATCAATTGCCTTCATAACAGGCATAAAATTCTTCACCCAGTTGATTTTATCATGGCCGGAAGGTGCCAAAGTAATATCCTTAATAACAGATTTCATAAAAATACCTCCAAAATTATTCTAAATTAATAGTTTTTCCTGAATTATTATCTAAAATTTTAAAATCACACCAGTTCATGAGAACAGGCGTAACTGTAATATTTCCTGCATTTGCCAGCTCAATATCCGTATCAGCAGAATTACCTGTATCAATAATTTCACCGCCGACCCAGTAATAAAGCTTGCCTTCATCGTCAGTATTAGGAATAAAGGCATTTTCATAATCTCTTACGCCCTGCTTTGCCCAATACCAGTTATAATCTGCCTTAAGCTTCTTAGGGAAATTAACATTCAAAAGCTGTGGCTTATCTGAAAGCTTCATCAGTTTTTCCATTTTCTTCACAAAGGTTTCCGCCACAAAATCAAATGTAAGCTCTGCCTTATAGTCTAAAGAAAGTGCTATTGCATGTACTCCATGAATATGTCCCTCTAAAGCCGCTCCCAATGTACCAGAATAAAGAATATCAGTACCGAGATTAGAGCCGTTATTAATACCGCTGATTACCAAATCTATTTTTTCCTTGGCAATCCCTTCCATATAAAGCTTTACGCAATCAGTAGGGGTTCCGCTGACCATCAGGGCTTCTACACCATATTTTTCTTCAAGAGGTGCATAATGCTCTACATACAGCCTCTTTCTTACAGTAAGTGCATGAGCCATCGCACTCTGCTGAGTAACTGGAGCAGCGACTATTACCTTATGCTCCTTATGAAGCACCTTTACTAAAGCCTCTATGCCTGGAGACTGAATACCATCGTCATTGGAAATTAGAATTCTAATAAAAATCACCCTTTCCTAAAACGGTCTATACTAAAAAAGCGAGCCGAAGCAACTCGACCCGCTGTTATTAACAAAGTGGTGACCAACCGGGGAATCGAACCCCGAACCTGCTGATTAAGAGTCAGATGCTCTACCAATTGAGCTAGTTAGTCATTGTTTATTCAGCACCTTTGTGCCTCACAACGATACATATTATATCACTGCATATCAGCCTTGTCAATAGTATTATGAAAAATTTTTAAAATTTTTTATCTTTATTTTCCATGAGCTTAGACAATTTGTTGTTATTGACTATTTCCAGCACATCGGCAACCTCTTGCAGTCTCTCCTCAAAAAGCTCCTCATCAGCCTTAAGCCCAGCTTCAAAACCGCCCTCGTAGGTATCATAACAAAAACTTTCTACGTAAGACTGAGACATTGATAAATACTTATTAAACTCATCATCCGTTACATCATATTTATTAAACAGGTAGGAAACATAATTGAGATATGCATCTTTCCTTACCTTAGTCTCATCAGTCATCATGCCATGTAACGTAACTGGCTTCTCTTCTGCCATATTGGAAATAGCTCCTTTTTAAGCGACATACATCACTTAGTCGTTATTTTTCGTCAATAATAGCTGCAGTGCCCTGCTGACCAGTACGAATACGTACCGCATTAGCTAATTCATAAACAAATATCTTACCATCGCCATGCTCACCAGTACAAAGAATTTCCTGTGCTGTGTTAAGAACTTTCTCCACAGGAACTTCACAAACAACAGTCTCAACTTTCACTTTAGGCAAGAGGTTAATATCATAGGCCCTGCCACGATAAATTTCCTTATGTCCCTTCTGAACACCACAGCCAAAAACCTGACTTACAGTCATGCCTTCAACACCAATTTCGTTCAAAGCAGCCTTCAATTCATCAAGCATTTCTGGACGTGTAATTATATCAATTTTAGTAATCTTGTCATTCATCTTGGGTTTACCTCTTTCCTTCTTTGGACTAGCGAACCAGCTTGGTAATGGCATCGGCCATGTTGGAAATACTTACCTGTCTTTCCACCGCACCCATATAAAAAGCTACCTTTGGCATACCATATACCACACAGCTTGCTTCATCCTGACCTAAAGTTCTTCCGCCTGCCTGACGTATTTTCAAAAGGCCTGCCGCACCATCTGCACCCATACCAGTGAGAATGACACCGCATACACCATTCTTTACGTTCTTAGCTACGGATTCAAACAGTACATCCGCTGATGACAGCACACCGTGGATACGAGGGCCGCTCTCACATTTCAGCCTGAGCATGCCGCCTCGCACCTCCACCTGCATGTGCTTATCTCCCGGAGCTACATATACACAGTTGGACTGCAGTTCATCACCGGTAACGCCTTCCTTTACCCTAAGCACGCACTCCTTATCCAAACGCTGGGCGAATAGCTTTGAAAATGCTGGAGCAATATGCTGTACGATACAGATAGGCGGTAACGGCGGCCGCAAATTAGTCAAAAGCTTAGTTAATGCCTCAGTACCTCCAGTAGAGGAACCAATAGCTATCAGCTTGCACCATGACTTACTGTGCATTTCCGTAAAAGTGTTAATTGACTCAGACGCAGCTACCAGCTTGTCAGCCAGCTTTTTGTAAAAGTCCTTTCCCATGGAGAAGATCCCCACCGGCTTCAGAATAAAATCTGTAGCTCCGGCTTTAAGTGAAGGCTCTCTGTAATCTTCCTTACTTGATATTGCTATCGTAGCGAAAGACGCATGCTGCAACTGCTCAAGAAACTCAATACCACTCATACTTGGCAATTGGACATCCAACAGCACTACATGAGGACGAAACCGTCTAATCATCGACCTTGCTTCGTAAACATCTGAGGCTTTCTCAATCTTGCTGCCCGCAGGAAGAAACATATCCAGTTCATTAGCAAACATCTCTCGGAAAAACCGCGAATCTTCAACTATCAAAACCTTAATTCCTGCCAAGCTCCCACCTCCTATGTTGTATTCATTTCTTATTATACTACATTTTGCTATAAAAATACACATATTTTTTAGAAAAAAATAATTTTTT
>CALZDE010000146.1 GCA_945637225.1 uncultured Selenomonadaceae bacterium | reverse complement strand
AGTAAAAATTGCAAGATGTCCCCAAATGACATCACAAAAAATCCCCTAGCCACAACAGCTAGAGGATTTTCATATTTAACTTATTCAGCTAATTATTTCTTATTGTAAGTTCTGTACATCTTGATTGGCTCAGGATTATCCTTAATGGTCCAGATACCGCATGGGCATACACCAGCACAGATACCACAGCCGATACACTTCTTAGGGTCGGATACATAAGTCCAGGTGCCATCGCCATTGTCAATTCTGGAAATAGCCTTTTCTGGGCAGGACTCTAAGCACATCTTACAGTCACGGCAGGTACCGCAGCTGATACAACGGTTATGGTCATCCTTTGGCTCACCGAGGTTGCACTTATGGCACTTCTCGAAATATGCCTTGGAAAGACGCTCTGCAGGAATTACCTTCTTCTCTGGGAATGGAGTAGTCTCTACACCCATTACATACTGGTCTGCATAATGAGCTGCCTTAATACCATCACCGATAGCATCGGTCAGACGGCCTGGCTTAATTACGTCACCAGCGGCAAATACACCAGGAATAATGGACTTATCTGCCTTAGTGATTAACCAGCTGCCACGGAACTTCTGAATTTCATCAGTCTCTGGGAGGTAATCGAGAATTGGGGACTCACCGATAGATACGATAACCTCATCAGCAGGAATGAAGGTGCCATCGTTAGCGTATACGCCTTCTTCGGTAATCTTCTCAGTGAAGAAAGGCCATACCAGCTTACCGCCACGGCTCTCTACGTATTCAATTTCATTCTCAAAAGCTGCTGGCTTCTGTACGTCAACTGCTACTACGCTCTCAGCACCCATATCAAATGCTGCACGGCAGGTATCCATACCAGAGTTACCACAGCCGATTACTACTACACGCTTGCCAACCTTTGGATTCTCGCCACGGTTTACCTTCTTTAAGAAATCAAGACCATAGGTCAGACGCTCCTTGCCTTCCCAATTGAAGAAACGGGTCTGATGGCCACCGGTTGCCACGATAACAGCATCGCTTAAGTCCTTCAGCTGAGCAAACTTTTCCTTGTCTACGCGGAAATTGCTTACTAAGTTGATACCAATGCTCTCAATACGCTTAATCTCGGATTCTAATACGGAGTGCATCAGACGGCCGCGAGGAATTACCTGCTCCAGCTTACCACCGATACTTGGTGCATCATCGTAAACAGTTACGGTGTGACCCTTCTTGCGGAGCTGCCATGCTGCAGAAAGACCTGCCATACCACCGCCGATAACAGCAATGCGCTTGCCAGTCTCCTTAGCAGGAGGTGCTACATTAGCGTAAGCAGAAATCCAGCCCAGAGGTCCAATCTGAATTGGCTCATCAATAGTGCCACGAGTACAGCCATCCATACATGGGTTTGGACATACACTGCCACATACAGAACCAGGGAATGGAGTATACTGTAACTCAAGCTGAACAGCTTCTTCATACTTGCCCTGACGCAGAAGATTCATGCGCTTCTGAGTAGGAATACCAGTTGGGCAATGGAATTCGCAAGGTGCGTTGTATACTGCATTATCCCAGCTTGGTACACGAAGTCTATATAAACCATTAGAAATAGTATTATTTACAGCAAAATCGTCCATAGCAACGTCAGAGAAGATACCGCCCTTTACCCATTCCTGAGTACGGAACTCCTTCATGCTGACCTTCTTGTTAGGTGCTGCATTCTTTTCCTCAAAGGTCAGAGGACGAAGCTTCTTCCACTGGCTCCAGTCAGAAAGCTCTGCACGAAGCTCAGTACGTTCGATGTGCTGGAGGAAGGAATCCATACCGCCATCTAAGAAAGCAATGTCATCATCATCAAGGTCAAGATACTTCAGGTCTGCTGGATAGCCGGACAATGGACCGCGAACATAAACAACACCGCCAACCATACCAACGCAAGGACGCTCGCCCAGTACGGAAGCAAACTGCTCACTGTCATAACCGCAGACGATAGCACGGCCACCGCCCATGAACTCGAAGGAGAAAGAACCGGTATTCTTCAGAATCCACAGCTCTGGCTCTTCATACAGTGGGTCATGCTTCATCAGGGAACCACTGCGGGTACCAGCACGGCCACCGATATAAATCTTACCGCCTGCAGAGCAGTGACCAGCAGTATCACCAGCATCGCCCTTTACAGTAATAAGACCGCCAGCATTCAGCCAGCCTACATCAGCAGAGGTTGCACCCTCTACTACAATTTCAGTATTAGGCAAGCACATAGAACCTACGCGCTGACCTGCATTAGTTACATGGAACTTTAAGGTCTTTCCCTCTGGATTCCATAATGGACCGCCAATATCATGCTGACCAGAAGCGGCTACCTCAAACTCAGTTTCGCCATTACGAACTGCTTCCTCAATAGCAAGAAGCAGATTCTGGGTGGACATACGCTCATGTCCATTCATAGTTTCTATCTTAAACATTTCGTATTTCCTCCCCCTTCATCAGCATACATACTGGATGCCCAGCTTATCTGCAATAGCCTTATCAGTAGAAACAAGAGCATCACTGCGGCCGATTGGCAGGGAGCTGTTACCGATAGGAGCCATGAGCTTCTTCAGCTCAGCATCAAATGCCAGAACATAATCAACAATCTTCTGTGCACCACGGTCAATATCAAGACGCTTTACAAGGCGTGGGTCCTGAGTACAGATACCCATTGGGCACTTACCAGTGTTACAAGCGTTGCAACGGCCCTGCTCATTACCAACACAGCCTAAGAGCTGAATGAGAACCTTACCAACGAATACACCATTTGCACCTAAGCACATCATCTTAAATGCATCAGCTGCAGCATTACCAGTCATGCCGATACCGCCACCGCCGTAGAGAGGAATCTGACCCTGCAGACCCTGCTTAACAGCTGCATTGTAGCAGTCACGAATCTTGGAAACAACTGGATGACCGGTATGATCAAGAGAAACCTCGTTAGCTGCACCAGTACCACCCTGAATACCGTCGATGAAGAAACCACCGCAAATCTTGTATGGGTCACGGAGCAGGTTGTTATATACGGAAACAGAAGTTGCAGAAGCTGCACACTTAATAGCAACAGGTACGCGGAAGCCGAAAGCGGCATTTAAGGAAAGATGCATCTTCTGAACAGATTCCTCGATAGAATACAGGCCCTGATGGTTTGGTGGAGAAGAAAGAGTAGCCTTTGGAACACCACGAATAGCCTGTACGTGCTCAGCAACCTTAGCTGCTGGCAGCAGACCACCGTCACCAGGCTTAGCACCCTGACCAATCTTGATGAGTACACCAGCTGGGTCAGTTACCATCTTTGGAATAGCCTGTACGATACGGTTCCAGCCGAAATGACCGGAAGCGATCTGTAAAATGAAATACTTTAAGTAATCGGATTCCATCAGCTTAACTGGCATACCGCCCTCACCAGAGCTCATGCGAACTGGCAGGCCGCACTTCTCGTTGAGGTATGCACAAGCTAATGCAACAGCCTCCCATGCACGGGTAGAAAGTGCACCGATGGACATATCGGAGAAAATCAGAGGATAAATCCAGTTTACTGGAGGAGCCTTATGCTCCATAACCATCTTGCCGTTTTCAATCTTGAATGGCAGTTCCTTTGGAGAAAGTACACGACCAAATGGGGAACGCACATCGAAGGTATGACGAGCAGAGTCCAAAGAAGGGTCAGTCATCTGAGAAATACGGCCAACGATGATACTGTCTAAAGTACGCTGTGCATTCAGGTTGGTACGGCCACCACGCTTAATTGGGCCAGCATCCTTGGAAAGCAGGGTCTTTCTGGTATCCTGATTGCGAACAGGCTTAATTGCATTATTTGGGCAAACCTTAGCACACATGCCACAGCCACGGCAGAAATCAGTGAGACTTGCTACCTGCTTAATGATAGGGCGTGCAATATGCTTATGTACTGGAACTGGCTGGCTTTCCTCAGAAACCACGATGGACTGAGCCTGAATCTCTACCTTGATTGCCTTAAAGGAACAGGTAGCTACACAGCTGCCGCACATAGTACAGCGGTTTGCATCATATTCTATTTTCCATGAAAGGTCGTTGACTGCAACGTCCTGAGTCTTTACTGCTTCCATCTCTGCACCTCCAGATTGTTATCTATTACGATAACCTCACGCTCATTAGGATAGATGTCCTTAGTGGTATCACGATTTGGCATAATTGCATTAATACCACAAACCTCAGAAGAAATTGCGATGGTATCACCATCCTGACCGATAACTACTGGGCGAAGCTTCTTGGAATCGCAGCAGGTAATCATGCGATGGTCAGGCAGGTTTGCAATAATGGTGTTTGGACCATTGATTTCTAAATGTGCCAAGGACTGACGAATAGCCTTCAGAACTTCCTTATCCTCACGTTCCTCAATCTCCTCGAATGGCAATGGAGTGATAACGTGCTTGTAGTAATTGAGAGGCCACTTTAATTCATGCAGAACATAGTGGAGAGAATAGAGGAAGCACTGGGAATCAGACTCAAAGCCAATGTAACCACGATGTAAGGACTTCTGGAATTCCTTATTCTTAGTATAGAAGGTATTCTCGCCGTTAGCGCAGAGGGTGTAGCCCTGCAGGAAGAATGGATGAGCCGCATAACGAACGATATCGTAGTTGGTATTCTGACGGCACTGAGCAACGATGTTCTTAGCCATCAGGCAGCCATTATCCTCCCAAAGACGGAAGTAAGTAGCAATATCAGCTGGGTCGCCGATTTCCTTCAAGGTCAGTACATCAGGCCAGAAAGAATAAACAAAACCTTCACCAGCATTTTCTAAAAGCTCACGAAGTGCCAGACGGGTATCTAAGAGCAAATCTTCCTTTTCCTTCTCAGTAAGCTCATTGTAATGCTCTGGGAAATCATAATTACGGAAAATGTAATATGGCATAGCCTTAATGTCAAGGTTAGGCTGCTTGTTAGGAATTGGAATCCACTCAGCAATCTGAACAAAGTTATGGCTGTCCATATATTCCTCTACCATCTGGTTGCCCTTCTGGGTGCAAGCCATAGAAAGTAAAGGCTTATCCTTATAATCGGAAAAAATACCATATAAATCCTGCATTACCATGGCAAAGCCAGAGTTGTCATGACCCTCCTGCTGAGGAATCATCAGATGCAGTGCCTTAGATGGATGAACCGGAACCTTACTCTTAATTGAACCAATTCGGCACATTTTAAATCTCTCCTCTACTACACAAAATTCTATTTAACTGTACGAAATTACTTATTGAAAACTGTTATCTTTTGTAAAAATACATTTGTATCGTACAGTTGTATTCAACTGAAACATTTATTATTATAAAGGGCTAAAGCAACCTTGTCAATGTTTTAAACATATGTTTTTCATTGTTTATTTGTATACATTGCAATCATAGACAAAATAAAAATTAATAGTAAAAAATCATCATTTATAGGTCTTTTGTTTGATATTAGTTGAAAATCATAATCATTTAGTGAAATATAAAAGCACCCTCCAAAATGGAGAGCGCCATTGCTCATCAGATATTTTCATGTATATCATATAAAAACCATCACTGTAAATACATTTCATATTTTAACACA
>CALZDE010000145.1 GCA_945637225.1 uncultured Selenomonadaceae bacterium | reverse complement strand
TGTCAGTGTTTCAACGTAGTTATAACACACTAAATCAAGAAAATACAGAGTATTTTCTACCTATGTCAGTGTTTCAACGTAGTTATAACACACTAAATCAAGAAAATACAGAGTATTTTCTACCTATGTCAGTGTTTCAACGTAGTTATAACACACTAAATCAAGAAAATACAGAGTATTTATTTCCATTTTATTAGGGGGCTATTATATGTCAGATAAAGATACTATCAGCTTTCAGGTAGGAGAGAAATTTCCTTTGCCTATAAAAAATCAGGGAGACGGCGGACTTTTTCAGGTAGATTCCAACGGTATCATGTTTATTTTACAGCTAAGTCACACAGATATTATTGCTATTGAAGCCTTCCGTACCGGCAAAATGGAATTAGCCCTATTTGAAGAAAAGGGAATACTGTTCCTTCTTTATCAGATTGACGGCATTTTCAAAGCCGGCTGGGGTGATGCACCTTTAGCACTTCATCTGCTTCCTAACGACCAGCTTCCAACCGAAAAAAGCCTAAAAGACCCTGCCATCCATCTTTATCTGGTAGATACCACCCTGCAGGTACTTTTGGCACAGCGTACTGTCAGCCTGAGCAATCAGTTCCACAAATTCCTCATAAAAAATGTAAATAAAGCATTAGAAAAAAATACTGACCCTGATACCTTTATGAAAAATCTTCAAGCAGTATGGCAAAAGCACACATCAGAGAATATGAGAAAAAATGCTGCAGCTGTAGAAAAGGTCGCTCTGAGCATTCCCAAAAAAACATCAGCTGACCTTGCACAAAAGTTGAATTAAATACTTCACCAAACTAAAAAGAAGCACACCGGACACAAAATCCAGTATGCTTCGATTTTTTTGCTCAAATTATCTCATGAATACTACATTACCGTTGTTAAGGAAGCCAGTTGCCTTGTTCTCAGAAAGGACGGTCATAGCATCTGCATCGGAAATTACAGGACGGATTGCATGGTCACGAAGACCAGTAGCTTTTACGATTAAAGGATTGGAGCCTGCACGAGATACATTGCTCATGCCATTGGAATAACCAACATAACCACGGCTGATAACCTGCTCATGGCTTACATGCTGGAGACCATAAACAACACTCTGATTTTCGGAATAGATACCAGGAGCCATAGCGGTAGAAAGACCAAGACCAGTGCAATCTACGATAAGACCAGTGTAGTTGCCACGAACTGGAGCAGTTACTGGAACTACAGGGCTGGAAGGAATATTAGTGGTAGTGGTGGTAGTTGTTGTAGTGGTAGTTGTATTCTGGAAAATGGAAGGCTCAGGCAGGTCAACCTGTGGAACACTTGGAATAACTGCATCAGCTAAGCTTCCTGCACCACCGAAAACGCCCAGCTCCATAACTACATGGTAACCTTCAGCATCTCTCCATCTCTTAACTTCTCTCGCTCCCTTAAGAGCACCATTAACCTTTGTTCTAATTACATCACTAGTAGTAAGACCATACTCTACAGTAGTTTCAGAGTCAATGTTTACTTCCTTAATTTCTTCCAAAATGTTTCGCATAGCATCTGCCTTTGCTGCACGATAACCAGGTCCAACTGGCTGATTTGGAGCACCAAAGCCCTCTGCCTGCACACTGCCGCTTGAAATATCGGTAGCTGCAAAAGCCACACAGCTCATAGCAAGCATAAATACCATTGTCAAAAGCGTAATAATTTTCTTCATCATAATCTCTCCCCTATGTAATAATTACGCAAACAATAAACTTAATTTTCTCAGTTCATCATTCCCCATATCGTTAAATTTATTATACTATTTAATTTTAGAAAATACAAGTTAAAAAATCATTAAGTTCATTAGATTTAGATTAAAAAGATAAAAAAATCCTGCATGAAATTTTCTCCCATACAGGATTGCTTTAATTTCGTAAATTAGTAGGAAGCTACCATATCCTTGATGAAACCGTTCAATTCATCCTCAGTATCAAAAGTAGCGATATACACAACATTACCCATAGCGGCAGAAACAGCATCAGCCAGACGCTCTATGCTCTTAATCTTATTGCCATACTTATTGCTGATAGCCTGCATATCATTGATGTAAGCCTTGTTGTCACGTCTGCCAATGAAGATACAGAACTGATGACCGAACTGAGGCTGTAAGGTACTGCCATAAGCTACCATATCTGCCCAAATCTTATATACATTGGTAGAATGAGCATAATTCATCATGTCAGGAATAAATACACCTGCTGGGCGCATATTTACTTCAAGAGCCATAACCTGACCCTTCTTGCCCAGACCTTCCTGATCCTCATTGAGACGGAAGAACTCTAAATGAACAAAGCGGTTCTTAATGCCGAAAGCCTTGATAGTAGCCTTGCCTGCATCAATAATATCCTGTGGAAGTTCCTTGCGGATATAGCAGATAGACTCAGAGCAGTTTGCTACGGTATCCATAATGGAATCTACAGTAACATTGCCTGTCTCGAAAAGAATATTGCCCTCTGGTCCAACAATTGCATCATAGGTATTAACAGTAGCATTAACAAATTCTTCCATGATGTAAGGAACATCTGGATATTCACGATAACGCTCCTCTAAGAAATGACGCAGGTCATCATCGCACTTCAGCTTGTAAGTATGAGAAGCACCTACACCATTATCCGGCTTTACAACAACAGGATAACCAACGGTACGAATAAAATCAATGCAGTCATTCCACTGGTCAACCATATGGTAACGGGCAGTAACGAGACCAGCCTGATGGTAATACTCCTTCATCTTGGACTTGTGCTTGATCTTGTCCATATCTGCTGGATGAAGACCTGGAATATTGAAATCCTCACGCAGTTTAGCATCCTGCTCAAGCCAGAATTCATTGTTTGACTCCAGGAAGTCAACCTTGCCATACTTGTGGCTGAAGAAAGCAACTGCACGGAAAACATTATCATAATTGCCCAGACTGTCTACCTTATAGTATTCTGTAAGACTGTCCTTCAGCTCAGGAGAAAGCTCATGGTAAGGCTGATCGCCAATACCCAATACGTTCAAGCCATTTTCCTTCAGCTCTTTACAGAACATCCAATAGTTAGTAGGGAAATTCGGGGAAATAAAAATAACATTTTTCATTTATATATCGCTCCTTGTTTCAATTTTACATTCTTAATAATTTACATTCGCTATACAAGACTCTTTTTCCTGCTAAAATATAAAAATATTAATTAGTAAATTGCTTCACTTTTCAAAACAAACATGTCATGTTCCTCAAGCTGTTCTAAAACCCAGTCAAAATGGTCGTTAATCTCATCGTAGAACTTCTTGCGGAAATCAATATCCCCCATGATATAGCCGGCGCTATAAGATACAGTTTCATCATACTCATTAAAGTCCTCAAACTTAAAGAAATTCTGATGAATACGCTTCTCCCATACCTTCAGACGCTCCTCGCAATCCTCATACTGAATACCCTTAAAGCAACGGTATAAAAGCTTCTTCTGCTCATCTGAAAGACCAGTTACAGGCTCACAGCTGACTGCCTGCAATATACGGAAAATCTCTTCGGAAGCCTCCATGAATTCATCCCAGTTTTTCCTGCCATCTGAGAAACGTTCACCGCTCTTCCACCAAATATAAGGCATATCAGGACAATGCACCGCCGCCGCATGACCTAATGGTAAAACGCTTGTCATAAACTTGCTGACTTTCTCCACAAAACTGTCATTAGCTAAATCACTGAGCACTTTCTGTACCAAGGAACCCTGACTGGAAAAAATCAAATTCTGTACTTCATTGATAGTATTATTAATACCAGCAAATTCCTGATGAGCCCACGTATCCGCAAAAACATGCAGACCAACGCCCAAACGGAAGCCAAAACGTGCATTGTCCAATGTAGTCTCCAAAAGCCTGTTTTTCAATGCTTCGGAAAGAACACTGTGCTTTTTGCAGATAAGACGCTCTGCATCCGTTTCGCCCTGCATACCAGGCAGAAAGTGGAAAGGAACCCATATTTCTGCATTGCCCTTGCCAGTAACATTATTCCATACATTCTGACAGGAATAACGAACATTTATTCCCTGAGCTATGTTGGCTTCTTCTGCCGCATCAGAGAAAGGGTTATCGTCAAAGTTATCATCTACCATCTGAGAACTGCAAGCTATTACATGAGAATTAGCCGCACAAAACTTAGCCCAGCGAGCCAGTACATATATAGTTCCATAATGAAAATCTACGTCCATCTTTATCCTCCAAAATTATCTTAAAAAAATCCCCTGAGCTTCAGCCCAAGGGAGTGTTGTCAAAGAATGGTGCGATTGGCGCGATTCGAACGCGCGACCCCCTGCTTAGGAGTTATATTTAAGGGCTATTTTGCTTATTTTGTTTCCATATAGCGTACATTTTACTTATAATGTATTATATTTTTAGCATATTTTACATTATTTCCATCATTTTCATATGCTATGGATACACTAATGGATACACAACCACATAATCAAACTCCTAGCAAAATATCTTTAATCTCTACATCAAACAGCTAATTGCGAAGCAAACTCTGCCATCAATTTTTTCTGAAATACCTTATCGGTACATGCTTTGAGTAAATCATCAATTCTACCTGCTTCTTTTAGCAGGCTGTTTAATTTATTTATTCTATCTTCTCCACGTGCTTCTCCACGTGCCTCTGCGTCATCAAATGCTTTACACATACTACCCTTTCCCTTCTCTGCATTTAGTATCTTTTCAGCCGCATCATCAAAGCGATCATCACCTGTCAACAATGACATCAGCTGACAAATTTCATAAACATGCTCGATTTCCTGTGGCGATGGGTCATAATTGCCGTTATTCTCCAGCTGCCAAAAATAGTCCGCCACAATCTTGAAATCACTTGTGAACATATCTACTGTTGCTCTGTCCAGCTTGGATATGCTGACCACATTTATCTTGTAATCATTAACGTATTCACGTAAATCTTCGTCAATTTCCATCGTTTCGTGGAGATATTTGTACTTATCCCACTCACCTGAGCCAAAGTACAATACCAGCGTAATAACTGGATAGCGAGGAACATCCTTCTTATGTACATTGCCTTCCTCATCAGTATATTCCTCAAACTCAGTCAACTGATGACGGTATGCCGCTCCATCATAGCCAAAACAACGAAGAGGCATGTCCTTATCTACGTTGGTCTGATTTTCTATACCATAAAGTGCCATATGCAGCTTACAGTTTCCCCAGTATTTAGCCACATCACGCTCTTGATCACGAATTTTCGACCCCAGTTTATACTGTGAACGTGCTGTTGCATTAGTCAGTTCATCGGGCTTTATCTTATGCTTGCCTTTGAATATTAAAACATTTACAATATCTGCAAATACATCATTATTATGATTCTAGAGTCTTTTCCATACGTAGAGCCGCTGTCGATGCAATAGAAGCTGCCATCATCACCAACAGAAGGATTAATGTTGCCACATATCTTCGCAATACCATGCACCTCCCCAAGCATTTAACAGCATTCTACTACATATAAAAGATTTTGGCAATTACTATTTTCCTAATAGTAACAGACTCACAAATTAGTACAGGTAATCATT
>CALZDE010000144.1 GCA_945637225.1 uncultured Selenomonadaceae bacterium | reverse complement strand
ATAGAATAAGGTACCCGCCACTTATAGAAGTGGGGGACATCTCTTAGTCGTTATTGACCACATCTTGTCCAATCTTCTAATTCCAAATCAATAACACGTTGAAACTCTCTTGTATTGTTCGTCACAAGTATTAAATTTTCAGACCTGGCATGAGCGGATATCAATGTATCCATTGGACCTATCGGCGTACCCTTACTTTGCAAATCTGCAACAATCTTTCCATATTCTTCTGAGGCTCGCATACCAAACGGCAATATAGTAATAGAGGACAGAAAAAATTTTAATGCCAAAAGATTTTTCATCCTAGCCTGACTCTTTTCAACACCATGCATTAATTCAGCATAAGTAATAGAGGATATACATATATCGCTTGCCGAATGAGAAGTAACTGCCTTTATAACAGCTTCTGGCTTATGCTTAATAGCAAAAATACATATATTAGTATCAAGCATATACTTCATTCAAAATCATCTCTTTCATCTAAAATGTATTGTTCTCTGCCATTTGCCATGAAATCATCTGAAAACATATCCAAACTTGCCAAAAAACCAGACCATTCCTCATCCTTTGGAAATAGTAATACCATGTTGCCAATCTTGTGGCTCATTACTTCACTATCTGTAAATCTGTACTCCTTAGGAAGTCTTACAGCCTGACTCTGCCCATTCATAAAAACCTTTGCCGCTAACATAATAATCATCCCCTTTAATATATATTATAATATATATTATTTAAATCGTCAATAAAAAAATGTTAATAAATATCTTTATGATAAAAAAAGAGACTGCCCCTTTTTTGAGCAATCCCTTATTTAGTACCAAATTTGTAAGAAGACAGACATCTTAGCCGAATATTTAAAAAGCAGGGAAGTTGAGGTGAAAAACATCATGCACACTTTATTTGATCAAGAAAGAATAAACGAGTTGAACAGAAAGGAAGCCGCTGAAAAAGCTGCTACTAATAGCATACGAAAAATGATAAAAAATCTAAAATTAACTGCTGAAGCTGCTATGGAAGCTTTAGAAATTCCTAAGTCAGATTATCCTAAATATATGGCTATGCTTTGAGCCATGAGCCAAAAATCAAAAGAGTATCTTCGAGCCATTTATCAGCCTTAGATACTCTTTATTTTATTTACGTACTATGAACTTTTTTCTAAAAATTATTCTTCAGACTCATTATTATCAGAACTATTGCTATCTACGGTTACTGCAGATTCTGCATCATTATCACTAGTTGCACCAGTATTAGAAGCATTTTCTAACGGAGCTGCTGTACCTTCTGCCTGACTAGCCGCATCCTGATTCTTGATTTCCTGATTTTTGTCTGCCATAACAGGAGAATACTCCATAATAGCGTGAACAATCTGCTGTTTCTTCTCATCAGATAAGTTGACATTACCACTTGCAATATTATTCAGAATATCAAGTACTACATTAGCATCAGTAATCTTGCTAGCTACCTCATGGATTTTTTCTACTGGAGTATCCTCGGTGATATCATTTATATTTGCTGGATTTTGGGTAGAACTTACAAGTATGATAGCATGCACGTTCCCATCATCACCACGATTAATCTCCTGCTGTCCCTTTGTGCCATAATAATTATCATCAACAATAGCTGCACCTGCATAAACCATTGTGCTGTCACTATTAGCAAAAATAGTATCGCTGGAAATAGTTACTTTGTTATCAGAAAATGCTTCTGGAGCAGCATTTTCAGAATATTTTTTTACTGCTGCAATTTCTACTTGCCCATTTGATGTATTGATATAACCATTACTTATGGAAACTGAATGCCCAACTGCAAATGTATCATATTTACTCTCTAAACGAGAATTCTTAATATTTACAGTGTTCGCAGTATTTGCTGTTATAGTTGAACCATTGTTATTGTTTACTGTAGATGCAAATATGTCAATATTGTTGGATTTAATATTAGTATTATTGACATTAATACTACCACCATACAAACCAACATTATTGTACGTATTCAATGTAGTACTACTTCCACCTTCTGTACCAATATTAACAACATTTGCAGACGTAGATACAGCACTTACAACCCCTGCATCACCACCAGAAACATCTACTTTATTAGCTGCCACTAAATGAATATCAGTTGGCGTTGGCATACCTGTAATAGATACACCATCAGCGACAGTTACAGTACCGCCAATAACATCCAAAGCCTTGGTAATCTCGATTATACCACCATTAATTGTAACACCATTTGTACGATTTTTATTGGTAAGAGTTGCAATACAGTCATTATCCTTAAACAGATTATTTACAGCATCATTCTCTAAGCTTAAGGTAGTCAGCATTAAGTTATTTGCACTGATATTTGCACCATTACCTACTACAATACCATTAGGATTAGAAAGAATGAGATTACCACTGCTTGCATCCAATGTTCCCAATAAACTGGAAAGCTGATCACCAGTTACGCGGTTTAATACGGTGTTCCCTCCCAATGCAAAAGTCAGACTCTCACCATTACCAATACTGAAGGAAGTCCAGTCAATTACACCATTAGATGTTGCAGTAATAGTAGCACCATTAGCCAAAGTACCAGGAGTAACACCAGTAATGTTACCATCACCGACCACAACAGTACCACCACTTGGCATAGCCAAAGCATTACTTGCACTCAAAGCAAAGCAAACTGCCGCTGCTAAAAACTTTTTCTTTATATTGAATTTCATTTTTTCTTCTCCTCCTTATTAGAACTGACAAGAAACAATCAGGTTCCATCTGCGGTTGTTCTTGCCCATATCAAGACCGCCATCAGACATTGACATAGCATAATCAAGGCTTACATTTACGCCACAATCCTGCTGACCTAAGAAGCGGTAGCCGATACCCCATGAGCTTAAGGTTCTGCTTCTTTCACCAACGTTATATTCATTGTTGCTCAGTCTTGCCATGTCGGTGAACAGCAGGAAACGGTGATTCTTTGCAAACTCTGGAGTATAAATTTCTAAGCTTCCCAAAATACCCTTATCACCGGATGCTACATGCTCCCTGAAACCACGAACACTGTTCACACCGCCTCCACCAAGCTGTTCTAATGCAGTCAAATTATCATTGGTATACTGAGCATTAATTCTTGCACCAAATACCCAATCACTATTAGTCTTGTACTGATAATTTGCACCTACCCTAAAAATGGTGAACTTATCATCAGCAACAACAGTACCACCACGATAAGCACTGTAAGCTGCCTTATCGCCATTTAAGTTTCTTACCATGCCTACATTGTAAGAGAATGCCTGATTCTTCTGACGGGTTACATCATAATAGGTTGCAGACAAAACAGTCTCAGATACATCAATAGGGTTCCAAGGCAATGGCTTAAGGCCAGGAAGAATAAGCTCACTATTACCATTGTAATTTCTGTAATTTAGACCTACATCCAAAATCTGCTTCTTGTAGCTTGTATACTTGAAATTGTGCTGGTAATGAGCACCAAAATCCTTATACTTACCATCAGAATGCAGATTAACATTACCTACATTTAGGATGTTATCAAAATTAGCATCAGAGTCAGAGTAAATTGCAGAAATATATGCAGAATCACCTAATTTTGGCATGCTCCACTTATATACAACACTTGCCTGATGAACATCTTTCATGTGATTCAGTGAAGTGCCGTAAGTAACACCCAAAGTATCACCGCTCTGAGTAACATCACGATTTACATAGCTTACATTGGCACGCCAGTTGCCAGTAGCGTCACTGCCAGTATTGCTGATACCTACAGTGATCTGATCATCCTTTAAATCCTCTACAGAAACAACGACTTTATAATTGCCATTTCCCTGAGACTTGAAGTCAGAATTTACCTTGAAAGCCTTGCCATCATTCACCAGCATAATCTGCTTGGAAAGCTTGTTTACATCTACATCAGACTTGTCAAGCTCTGGCAGAAGACGCTTGATCTCATCAGCCTTGTAGCCCTCAACGCCCTCTATTACAACATCGGTCACTTTCAAAGTGTTATCATTTGCTGCTTCAGCCTGCAGATCTGCATTTAAGGCAAATACACTTAATACCGACAAAACAGCTGCAGCTAATTTCTTTCTAATCATCATATAAAAGTTTTCCTCCTAAAAATTACATAATAAACACAACTTAAGCACTGTTATCCACAATGTGCTATCATTATAGCACATTTATCCCCCCCGTAAAGACATTTTATAAAAAAAGAGACTGCCCTTTTTTTGAGCAATCCCTTATTTAGTACCAATATATTTTTTTAATTAAGACCAGCATCTATAATCTGCTTCTGAACCTTCTCTGTCATTTCTCTTTCTGAAAGAAGATTTTTTAGGCCAATAACTACTGCATTAACTCCCTTGAAGGTATCAGCAAGAGACTCTGGGCAAACTACAACATCGTAACTTGAAGCTTTTGCCCTTGCTTCTGCTACATTAGTATGAAGAATTTCCGCATTTACATTCAGCTTCGTAAATGTCTTTTCCAGCTTCATTTGAATAATCTGAGAAGAGCCCATGCCACTTCCGCAAGCCGTAATAACCTTTAACATATCAACCGCTCCCTTAACTACGCCAATAATTTATGATTTCACTATTTAGTATACACCTTAAACAGCATATTGTCAAAAGGTACACACGTCTAAACAAGGCTATTTAGCTTTGTAAACAAATGAAATTATTTTCTTCTTGACAACAATATCCTATGATGTATATAGTATATTATGATGATATATATTTTTTGATTGAATACTGTACAGGGGGAATTTTCATGTATTCAGATTTTCACGTTCATACCTATTACAGCGATGACAGTGGCTATCCTATGGAGGATGTTGTAAAGGACGCTATTAAAAAGGGAATTACAGATATCTGCTTTACCGACCATGTAGACTATGGCATTAAGCCCGACCAGAATGAACTGACTGACGAAGTACGCCTTGCCATCCGCTCTGTGGTAAAGTACACTAAGGACTATAATGTAGATTATCCAGCTTATGTAGCAGAGATAAAGTCATTGCAGGAAAAATACGGTGATAAGATAAACATCAGAATGGGCATGGAATTTGGCTTGCAGGTACACACTATCCCACAGTTCCAGAAGCTCTATGACAGCTATGATTTCGACTTCATAATCATGTCCTGCCATCAGGTAGAAGATAAGGAATTTTGGCGACAGGATTTCCAGAAGGGACGTACTCAGGACGAATACAACCAGCGTTACTACGATGAAATCTTAGGTCAGGTAAAGAATTTCCATGACTATTCCGTTTTAGGCCACCTCGATTTAATTTCCCGCTACGATAAGGCAGGTCTTTACCCATTTGAAAAGGTTAAGGACAAAATCACAGAAATTTTAAAGATTGTCATTGCTGATGGCAAGGGAATAGAAATCAATACTTCCTCTGTACGCTATGGTATCAAGGATAAGGACGGCAACCCTGAGCTGACTCCATCCAAGGAAATCTTAAAGCTCTACAAGGAATTAGGTGGCAGAATCCTCACCATAGGCTCTGACTCCCACGCACCTGACCACTTAGGCACACATATCAAGGAACAGCTTGAAGTAGCAAAGGAAAT
>CALZDE010000143.1 GCA_945637225.1 uncultured Selenomonadaceae bacterium | reverse complement strand
TACCAGTCTAAGGAATCACCATATTTCTCATGGTACAATTTCCGTGAGTATCCTAACAAGAACGAAAGCTGGTGGGGCTTCCACACTCTGCCAAATATTACCGAAGAAACTCCATCCTACATGGATTTCATCATTAATAATAAGGACAGTGTACTTCATCACTGGATGGAATGCGGTATCAGCGGCTGGCGTCTTGATGTTTTGGACGAACTGCCACCAGGCTTTAGTCAGGCATTTTATGCTGAATTAAAGAAAACTGACCCTGATGCAGTAATGCTGGGCGAGGTTTGGGAGGATGCTTCCAATAAAAATGCTTATGGCGTACAGCGTGAATATCTTTGCGGTCAGGAAACTGACTCTGTAATGAATTACGTTTTCCGTCAGATTGTTCTGGACTTCCTCTTAGGCGGTGCTGATGGCAAGTCTGCTGAACGTCGTGTACGCTCCATGCAGGAAAATTATCCAGCACAGAATCTCTACGCTATGATGAACCTTTTAGGAAGTCATGACCGTGAGCGTATTCTGACTATCTTAGGTCAGGCTCCAAGCTGTGAGAATGTACCAGCTGTTCATCAGGCCGTTTACAGATTAGACAGGGAGCGTTTAGCTAGAGGTATTGCCCGTGAGAAATTAGCTTCTCTGTGGCAGATGACTTTCCCGGGTGTACCTAGCGTATACTATGGCGATGAAATTGCTATGGAAGGCTACCGCGACCCATATTGCCGTTGCCCATATGATTGGGATGGCGGTAATGCTGACCTCCGCGAGTGGTATGAGAAGATTATAGCTATCCGTAATGAAAACGTAGTCCTCCAGACTGGCCGTTTGGAACATGTCTATGGCGAGGGCGATGTTTATGGTTTTGCCCGCGTTATCGATAACGGTAAGGACCTCTTCGGTGCTAAGGCAGAAAATGGTACTTTCATTGTGCTTTTAAATCGTGCCGACCATCAGAGAGATGTATATGTAGATGTCAGCAAGTACAAGGCTGATTGTCTCATTGATGAATTTACTGGTAACAAAATTCCAGTAGTATATGGTAAGATTCAGGTTTCCTTGCCAGGTTTTGGCTATGTATTATTAAGACCAGCGTCACGTCCTGTGAATTATCCTAGACAGGCAGGCGTATTGATGCATATCACTTCTCTGCCTTCTAAGTATGGCATTGGTGATTTAGGTGAAGAAGCATATAAATTTGTAGATGTACTGGCTAGAGGCGGTCAGAAGATTTGGCAGCTTCTCCCATTAAATCCTATTACCTTAGGAAACTATTCTCCATATTCCTCTAATTCTGCTTTTGCAGGCAATATTTATCTGATTTCCTTAGAGCAGTTAGTAAATGATGGCTATCTGCTTGACAGTGAATTAGAAGGACTGGAAATAGAATCTGCTTCAAGGGCAAATTATGAGTATGCTATTTCTGTTAAGGACAGACTCTTAAAGTCAGCCTGCAAGCGTTTCTTCAAACGTGCTTCTGAAGCTGATAAGGCAGAGTACGAGCTTTTCTGCAACGAAAATGCTGATTGGCTGGATGATTATGTTGATTTCGTTGTATTGAAGAAGTGGTATAAGGGCAAGTCCTGGACTGAATGGGGCAAAGGCTTTAGAAAACGTGACAGCAAGGCATTGGCAGCTATTGAAGCACTTCTTTGGGAAGAAATTCGTCAGGAGAAATTCAATCAGTTTATTTTTGCTCGTCAGCTAAAGCGTCTGAAGGATTATGCCAACAAAAAGAGTATTCAGATCATGGGTGATATGCCTATGTTTGTTTCCCATGACAGCAGTGATACCTGGGCTAATCAGAAGCTTTTCGCTCTTGATCATGAGGGCCGTCCTGTTTACGTAGCAGGAGTACCACCAGATTATTTCAGTGCAACTGGCCAGCTGTGGGGAAATCCTCAGTATGACTGGGATGCTATGGAAGCAGAGGATTATCAGTGGTGGATTAAGCGTATCAAGCATGTACTGGAGCAGGTAAATCTGCTTCGTATTGACCACTTCCGAGCTTTTGATGAGTATTGGGAAGTACCAGCCGGTGAACCTACCGCTGTAAATGGCAAGTGGCAGCCAGGTCCTGGTATGAAGCTGTTCAATATGCTGAAGAAGGAAATTTCTGAGGATACCGTCATTGTAGCAGAGGATTTAGGTTCTTACAGTGAAACAGTAGTTAAGCTGGTAAAGGATACTGGATTCCCTGAAATGAAGGTTCTGCACTTTGAAATGAGTCCTGATGATAAGGGAAATCTCCGCTTCATCGCTCCAGAAAACAGTCTTGTTTACACCGGTACTCACGATAACAATACAACGGTAGGCTGGCTGAAGGAAGAAGCTAATGACACTCAGATAAAGGCAATCCGTAAACTTTTGAATATGCCAGGCGGCAATAGCACTAGTATGTGCAGTGGTCTTATCGCTTATGCATACAGCTCACCTGCTAGAATGGCAATTATTCCAACTCAGGATTTACTGGGCCTTGACAGCAAGTACCGCATGAATATTCCTGGTACTGTTGACAACAACTGGAATTGGCGATTGACTCCAGAACAGCTCAGGATTTTGGCTATAGAAAAAGCCCCAAAATTAAAGAAGCTGTGTACTGAATACAAGAGATAAAAAATAAACGTCTGTTATGAGTAATCATGGCAGGCGTTTTTTAGTAGGAGAAAAATCTTTTATCGTTTAAATATTATTGAAGCATATGGTACTGGACTAAAAAAATGCTGGACAGTTATGTAAAGGCTAGAAAAAATACTTCTGTAGAGCCGGAATTTTATGCGGGAAATAATATGTTTAAGGTAACATTTTCATGATTGAGGGCGTTATAAAATAATTTTACAATTTATCAGGGGCAGGTGATTTTCATTACCTGCTCCATTATTATGTGCAGATTTTGGCAAAGCTCACTGTTACTTGCCTTGTAGTAAACCTCTTTTCCTTCTCTCCGGCTGACTATAAGGTTGGCGGATTTTAATAATTTCAGGTGGTGAGATACTGCTGGCATAGTCATATTCATCAGAGCGGCGATATTTATAACGCATTCTTCTCTATGGCAGAGCATCCAGAAAATTCTCAGTCTTGTGCCGTCGCCTAACTGCTTAAATACATCAGCTACTGCCTGAAAATCCTCGACTTTTTCTAGCAGCTCATGCAGGGCATTATCTGCTTCCTGTTTGTGGTGGTCGTGAGGCAGGTGGATAAATTCTACGTGTTTATTATCGTGTTTCATAATTATTCACTCTCTTTTTTTATTCAGGTATTGACATTTGCTCATAGTTATATTATACTATATTTACAACGATTAAACAAATACTTAATTGTTTAATGTTAAAATTGAGATGAATGCGAAAGGGGAAATTTCTTATGAAGAAGACTTACAAAATTGAGGTAGACTGCGCTAACTGTGCTAATCTTATGCAGGAAGCAGCTAACAAGGTTGAAGGCGTTGCGAAGGCTACTGTTAATTTTATGACCTTGAAGATGATTGTTGAATTTGCTGAAGGTGCTGACCACAAGGAAGTAATGCCACGAGTTCTTGAAGCCTGCAAGAAGGTCGAGTCTGACTGTGAAATTTTCTTTTGATTAATATTTAGTAGCTTTGTGGAGGTGGGCGGTGGCTTGCCTCCATTTTTTATCTCGCAGAAAAGGGTGATTCCATGAATAACAAACAGAAAAAAGTTTTGTACAGGATTATTGCATGTTCAGTAATGATGATTGGTCTGCATTTTGCTCCTATTGATGGCATTTTGCAATTGGCTTTGTATCTTACTGCCTATATTATTATTGGTCATGATATTCTTCTGAAATCATGGAAGGGTATTCGCAACGGTCAGGTTTTTGATGAAAATTTCCTCATGGCGGTAGCGACAATAGGTGCTTTTATCTTGGCGATTTACGACCAGACAGGAGATTATGAGGAAGGTATTGCGGTAATGCTTTTCTACCAGATTGGTGAGCTTTTCCAGAGCTATGCAGTAGGCAGGAGCCGCAGGAACATCAGCGACCTTATGGATATCCGCCCCGATTATGCCAATATGGAGATAGATGGCAAGCTGGAACAGGTAGACCCTGATGAGGTAGAGATAGGAAGTATCATCATTGTTCAGCCTGGTGAAAAGGTGCCTATTGATGGTATAGTAAGAGAAGGTCGTGCCAGCCTGAATACAAGTGCCCTGACCGGTGAAAGTCTCCCTCGTGAGGTAGAAGAAGGCGATGAAATCATAAGTGGCTGTATCAATATGACAGGCGTGCTTAAGATAGAAACCACTAAGGAATTTGGTGAATCTACTGTTTCCAAGATTCTTGAATTAGTGGAAAATGCCAGCTCCAATAAATCAAAGTCCGAAGAATTTATTGCCCGCTTTGCAAGATGGTACACGCCTTTTGTATGTTACAGTGCCTTAGTACTGGCTATTTTGCCACCATTATTTAATATTTTGGCACTCAATTCTGCACCAGAGTTTGATGTGTGGATTTATCGTGCGCTTACCTTTTTGGTAATAAGCTGTCCTTGTGCCCTTGTAATAAGCATTCCTCTCAGCTTTTTTGCAGGTTTGGGCGGTGCCAGTGCGGAAGGCGTTCTTGTAAAAGGCTCAAATTTTTTGGAGACTTTAGCCAATGTAAAATATGTTGTTTTTGATAAGACAGGTACTCTTACCGAGGGTTCCTTTGAGGTGGATGGTGTTCATCACAATGAAATAGAGGATAAGAAGCTTCTTGAATATGCCGCTCATGCTGAATGTGCTTCCTCACATCCTATCAGTCACAGCCTGCAGAGAGCCTATGGTAAAAATATTGATAGAAACAGGGTAACAGATATTAGGGAAATCGGCGGTCATGGCATTATAGCCAAGGTAGATGGTATCGAGGTAGCGGCTGGCAACAAAAAGCTGATGGATAAGCTGGAAATCCCATGCGAGGAATGCCATAGCATAGGTACTATCGTACATGTATCAATAGAAGGAAAATATGCAGGTCACATCGTTATTGCTGACAAAATAAAGAAAAATTCCAAAATTGCCATATCTGATTTGAAAAAATCCGGTGTTAAAGATACCATTATGCTGACCGGTGATGCTAAAAAGGTAGCCGATAAGGTAGCAGGTGAGCTGGGAATTGATACAGTGTACAGCGAGCTTCTTCCAGCGGATAAGGTAACAAAGGTAGAGGAATTAATCGCCAAGAAAAATGAAGATGAAAAACTGGCTTTTGTCGGTGATGGTATCAATGATGCACCTGTCTTAAGCAGGGCAGATATAGGTATTGCGATGGGTGCGATGGGCAGTGATGCGGCTATCGAGGCGGCAGATGTGGTACTGATGGACGACGACCCAGCGAAGATTGCCAAGGCTATACGAATTTCCCGCAAGTGTATCGGCATAGTCAAGCAGAATACATATTTTGCAATAGGCGTGAAGTTCAGCTGTCTTGTATTAGGTGCTGTAGGTATCGCTAATATGTGGTATGCGATTTTTGCTGATGTAGGTGTTATGGTGCTGGCGGTACTCAATGCTATTCGTGCATTGTACGTGAAAAACGTATAAAATATAACGACTAAGAGATGTCCCCCACTTCTATAAGTGGCGGGTACCTTATT
>CALZDE010000142.1 GCA_945637225.1 uncultured Selenomonadaceae bacterium | reverse complement strand
AAGAAGTCCGTAGCAAACCGCGTACCACCTCACACTGTTGAGCAGAATATGCAGGCTCTGCAGGTTGGCTGGGATGCAGTAAAATAAAAAAATCAAATTGATATATAAACTGCTGTAATCGGTATTTTACTGGTTACAGCTTTTTTATTCAAGAATAACGACTAAGAGATGTCCCCCACTTCTATAAGTGGCGGGTACCTTATTCTATAAACACGGTGGAGCATATCTCCATCGTCGTTGAAACGCTGTCATAGGAAGAAAATGCTTGTTGCATTTTCTTGATTGAGGGCGTTATAATTATTATTAGAAAATTAAAATGTTTAGAAGGATTTTAGTAATTAATGTAGAATATTAAAGCAAATGAGTGATATTATGTTTTAATGTTTTATTGTTACGATGTTTTAGAAGCTGGAGATGAGATATATGTCATTAATTAATAAGGAAATAGCAGATTTTTCTGCACAGGCATTTATTCAGCCTGCTGGGGCTGTGAAGGGGGAGTTTAAGACCGTTACCAAGGCTGATTTAATCGGCAAATGGTCTGTTCTGTTTTTTTATCCTGCGGATTTTACCTTTATCTGCCCCACTGAACTAGAGGATTTAGCCAACCTCTATGACAAATTTCAGAAAATCGGCTGTGAAATTTACAGCGTTTCCTGTGATACTCACTTTGTGCACAAGGCATGGCATGAAAATTCTGAGAAGGTAGGGAAAATTACTTATCCTATGCTGGCAGACCCTACTGCTGCTCTTGCTAAGGATTTGGAAGTGTATATCGAGGCTGACGGCATGGCAGAGCGTGGCACCTTTGTCATTAATCCAAAGGGCAGGGTAGTGGCCTATGAGGTAAATGCAGGCAATGTTGGCCGTAATGCAGAGGAGTTGCTGCGCAAGGTAGAGGCGTTGCAGTTTGTGGCAGAGCATGGTGATGAGGTCTGTCCTGCTAAATGGCAGCCAGGGGCGGAAACTCTGAAGCCAAGCTTTGATTTAGTCGGTTTGCTTTAAGCAGAAATTTGAGGTGGTATTATGGCAGAGGAAAGCTTCATCCCAAGAGCCTTTCATCCACAGCTTCAGCAGGTCTTTGACAGGTTTGAGCAGGGTGTGAAGGTAGTTACCCGTTATAATGACAGTGCTTTAGGCAAGGATTTAAAGCGTTTTTCTGAGGAACTGAAGGCTCTCACTGAGCTGGTTAGTGTCAGCTTTGAGGAAACGGACGGGATTCCAGCTATTGAGCTGTTTTTCCATGATGGCAGAGCGGCAGGGATTGTTTATCATGCTGTACCGGGAGGACACGAATTTAATTCCTTTTTTGCAGCCCTCTACAATGTAGCAGGTCCAGGCAAGGTCATTGATGCAGAGGCAGAAACTCAGGCAAGGCTGATTACGGAAAAGAAGCAGATAAAAATTATTGTTACCTTATCCTGCAATAACTGTCCCGTAGTAGTGCAGGCTGTTCAGAGAATGGCAGCTCTCAATGATAATATTAGTGTAGAAATCTTCGACTTTTCCCATTTTACTGATTTTAAGGAGAAATATGACCTGAAAGGCGTTCCCTGCTGTATCATTAATGAGGAAGCTGAGAGAAAATTTATTTACGGCAAAAAAGAATTTAGCGAGCTGGTAAATCTGATTAATTTAAAATAATAATTCTATTTAACTAATAAAAATCATTATTGACAAAAAGATATTAATAATATATAATAATTACAAAGATTTGTTTATTTTTGTTAAGGGATAATTTAATTTAGGAGGGGGGAAGTTTATTATGAAGAAATTGGAAATTTTTGAACCAGAACTGTGTGCAAGTGATGGTATGTGCGGTCTGAGTGCAGACCATGAAATCATGCGTATTGACAAGGTAGTTGAGGTGCTGCAGGCTAATCTGTACGACATTAACAGATATGTTCAGCCAGAGGACCGTCAGAAGTTCATGGATAATGACACTGTGGTAAAATTTGTTAGAGAAAAGGGCAATAATGCTCTGCCAGTTATCCTCTTAGATGGTGCTATTGTAATGGACGGCAAGTATCCAACTAATGATGAGATTGCTCAGTGGCTGGAAGTTCCTAACATGGCTGACCTGATGAAATAAATTCGTGTAAATAAGGACTGTCAGGAAGTGCATCCCCTTGGATGTGCTTCTTTTTATTTTAGTGGTATTTTCTGTGAATAAAATACGCATTTTGCGAAAATAAGATAATTTTTTATTGATTATTTCGGTTTAATGTGCTAAAATTACCTAAGAATATTGTGTTAAAGTGTATACTTGTAAAGTTATGCACAAAATGTATTTTAGGAGTAGACTTATGGAGATAATGGGATTCTTGGGACCAGTTGGTACGCATAGTGAGGCGGCGGCTATACATCTGAACAGTATTTTGGAAAAGAAGTGCCGTCTGGAAGCATTTCCTGACATCTATAATGCCATTCGTGCGGTAGAAAAGGGAAAAATTGCTACCTGTCTGGTACCAGTAGAAAATTCCCTCGAAGGCTCCATTAATATAACTTTGGATACATTGGCTCATTGTGACAGCCTCTATATAGCCAGGGAAGTTGTGTGGGGCGTACATAATCACCTTATGATGCAGGATGTGAAGGTGCCTGTCAAGAAGATTCTTTCTCATGCACAGCCTTTGGCACAGTGTCGTGATTATCTCAGGGAGCATTTTCCAGAGGCAGAGCTTGAAGCTGTGGGAAGTACTGCTATTGCGGCTAATATGGCGGCTGAGGCTGACCCATCAGAGGGTATTGCGGCTATATGTACCATCAGAGCAGGTCTTTTAAATGGTCTTGATGTAGTTGCTACTAACATTCAGGATAACAATAACAATTGTACCCGCTTTTATCAGCTGAGGCGTGTAGGCGATGGTGGCGATAACGGTTTAAAGCCTATTCCACCAGAGGAATTTGGGGTATGCCTTAAGACACAGCTTATTTTCCAGATTGATGGTAAGGATGCAGGTCAGCTTTGCTGGGTGCTTCAGGATTTGGCTACCCGTAAGGTCAATATCACACGTATCGAGTCAAGACCAGCCCGTACAGGCTTAGGTGAATATATTTTCTTCTTGGATTTGGATGTGCCAGAGCAGGAATATCGTCTTGATGATGCCATTGAGGATATTTGCCAAAAGAGCGTATGGCTGAAAAATCCTGGACGTTATCAGGTTATTAGAGCGGATAGAGTAGATTTAGAGTCTGCTGTAAGAGAATAAACAGGTTTTGGGTAAGGAGTTTTTTAAATGGTAATTATTATGAGTCAGGATGCGACTGCTGAAAATATTAAGAATGTAGTTTCTTCAGTAGAAAGCATTGGTTTAAGTACCAAAATTATGGAAGGTGAGTCTCAGACAATTGTCGGTGTTATGGGTGATAAGGGTAAGATGTGCTGTTTGAATGTAGAGGCTTTGTCTGGTGTTGAGAAGACTGTTGCTATTTCTAAGAGCTATAAATTAGTAAGCCGTGAGTTTCATCCTCAGTCAACCGTCATTGATGTAGATGGTGTGAAGATTGGTGATGGCAGTCTGGCAGTAATGGCTGGCCCATGTGCTGTTGAGAGCCGTGAGCAGCTGTTTGAGGCGGCAGAGGCAGTAAAAGCTTCAGGTGCTCAGTTCCTGCGTGGCGGTGCATATAAGCCTCGTACTTCTCCATATTCCTTCCAGGGCTTAGAGGAAGAGGGACTGAAGTATTTGGCTGAGGCTGGTGAGCGTACTGGGCTGAAGGTTGTTACTGAGGTTACTGAGGTAGATAATGTAGCAGTAGTTGCAGAATATGCTGATGTATTGCAGATTGGTGCAAGAAATATGCAGAATTTCCGTCTCTTGAAGGAAGTTGGCCGTATTGACAAGCCAATTATGCTGAAGCGTGGCCTGTCTGCAACTCTTGATGAGTGGCTCAATGCAGCTGAGTATATTATGAGCGAGGGCAATAGCAAGGTTATTTTCTGTGAGCGTGGTATCAGAAGCTATGAGCCATATACCCGTAATACTCTTGATTTAAGTGCAGTAGCTGCAATCAAGCATTTATCTCACCTGCCAATTATTGTTGACCCATCTCATGGTACTGGCAAGTGGCGTATGATTAAGCCTATGTGCTTTGCGGCAGTAGCTGCTGGTGCAGATGGCCTTATGGTAGAAATGCATCCAAATCCTGCACGTGCCCTGTCTGATGGTGCACAGTCACTGACTCCTGAGAATTTCAAGGAAATGATGTCTGGCGTTACTAAGTTATCTAAGTTTATGCAGGAATCTGGTCTGGCTATTCGTGAGTTATGATTTTTTCGCAGTAAATTTTTAAAAATCTTAAAGGTGGGTAGCAGTATGAGCAATGATGAAATGAAGGAAGCTGATTCACAAGAAAGTAAGAGCATTAAGATAGAAGAGCTGAAAAGCCGTTTAACTGATGAGGAACGCAGACTGTTAGCGGATGAAGTGAGAAATACCTTTATGACTAAGATGAGCCGTGAGGTACGTACACCGCTGAATACTATTATCGGTTTGGCTGCCTTTGCCAAGGACAGGACTGATGAGCCGGAGTATTTGAAATATTGCCTTGACCGCATTGACAGCTCTGCAAAGCATTTATTATTACTGATTAATGATGTCTTGGATATTTCTCACATGGAAGCAAATAAATTACAGCTTCATCCTGAAAAGGTGAAGTTCCGTGAGTTTATTGGAGATATTGTTACTTCTATACGCTCTTATACTAATGACAAAAGAATTATTTTCCGTGACCACATAGAGGGTGATCCAGCAATAGGATATATTTTTGACCCTGCCCGTTTGAAGCAGGTTATTATGAATTTGCTGGATAATGCTGTAAAATTCACTCCTCGCTATGGTACGATTCATTTTATTGCTCAAAAAATGTACTCCAAAGATGGCAAAGATGTACTGAGCTTTGTAGTAAAGGATACTGGTGTGGGCATTGCTCCTGAATTTTTACCAAATGCATTTGACCCATTTACTCAGGAATACTCTGGTAATACATCTGTATATGGTGGTACAGGCATGGGACTGGCCATCTGCAAAAGTATTATAGATGTGATGGGCGGTAACATTGACGTAAAGAGTGAAAAGGGCTGTGGTGCTGAATTCCGCATTGAAATTCCTTTGGAGATAGATACTGAAGCTGGTGAAACAGCGACTGTAGTAAAGACCAGTGGCGTAAATACCTTTGCTGGTCACAGGGTACTCTTGGCAGAGGATAATGCTATTAACTGTGAAATTGCTAAACAGCTTTTGGAACGCAAGGGCTTAGAGGTAGATGTAGCAGAAAATGGCAGGGAGGCACTGTCTCACTATATGATGAATCCGCCAGGTTTCTTTGATTTGATTATCATAGATGTAAGAATGCCATATATGGATGGTCTTACCGCTACGAAGAAAATCCGTTCATCAGGAAAGTCTGACTGCAAGTATATTCCTATTATGGCGATGACTGCCAATGCTATGGATGAGGATATCAAAAAGTCCATGCAGGCTGGAATGAATGCTCATCTGACGAAGCCGATTGACCCTAAACTGCTTTATAATGCTGTTGAGGAAGCTTTGAATGGCACTTTGGATTTTGGCCATATGAAAAAATAGAATTTATGATATGCTGACTGCTTTTTGGTGGTCAGCATTTTTTATATTTTAGGAAGGAAAAGGTCTTGCATTGCCAGTGAAGGATACTACGGGATTTGATGCACAGACTTTGGAAA
>CALZDE010000141.1 GCA_945637225.1 uncultured Selenomonadaceae bacterium | reverse complement strand
TTATATCATAACAGTGATACTTTAGCACTAATATGTAGAAAAACACCGGCTTGGAATTACTTTATTCCTTACCGGATATTTTTTTATTCTTCACTTATTGCTTTTTCAAATTCTTCTCTTGTTACACCATAATGGTTTAACCTAGTCAAAAATGTCTTGGCATTTGCGTAGCCGATACCCAGCTTTGCACCTATTACCGCGCGTCTTTCACTTGAAGCATTACTGCCACTCAGGCCATTCATGATTAAATCAGCAGAGGTAAATTCATTAGTTGGATTCCAATCCAAAGTGCGGACTTTTTCAAGTGCAGTGCGGATAGCCTCCGGGCTTGCCTGCTCTATGCCAATATCATCATTAGCGGTGGCGTCTTCCTTTGGTACAAATGCGTGTTTAGCTTCTGGAAATCTCTTTGCTAAGAACTTTCTGATTCTCTCGCCTGCACAGTCAGGGTCAGTGAGAATTATAATGCCACGCTTTTTATATGCCTTTTCTATATCGTCTAAGGTCTTTGGCTTCAGGCTGAAACCGCCGGTAATGATACAGTCAGCTTCTACGGCCTTATCAATGGCTACAATATCCATTTTGCCTTCAACTACTAAAACTTCTTTTATCATTTTACAGTTCTCCCTTTACAGCCTCATATACATCAGCATGAATGGCTTCAATGCTTCTTGGCTCACCATTTTCACTGCATTTTACCTTTTTCCAACTGTATTTTTCTGCCAATTCCAAATAGGTATCATGACAATGATGAAGATATTCCTTGTCCTTTTCGTGAATATCCTTTTTACGGTTTGCATTATGTGCCGCTCTTTCTGCTATGAGCCTGTCGCTTACCTCTGGGTCCATATCCAGAAAAACAACGGTATCAGGAACAGGAAGTCCCATTTTTACGAACTCAAAATCCCACAGCCAGTCAAGAAAGGCGTTTCTTTCCTTTTCATCCGTCAGCTTAACCGCCTGATGTACCATATTTGAGGTTGTGTATCTGTCAGCTAAAATAACAGCTCCATTTTCATAGGCTTTTTTCCAGTCCAAATTGTAGGAGGCAAATCTGTCTATCGCAAAAAAGGTCGACGCTGCATAGGCATTTACCGCCCCAGCATTTTCCCCGTAGGCACCGTTAAGATACTGCTTCAGTGGTGCTGCCGCTTCAGACTTATAGTTTGGAAATTCTACCTTTATTACATTTTTTCCATCTGCCTGCAAATGCTCAAGCAGTTTCTGTGTCTGTGTAGCCTTGCCCGAACCGTCGCCAGCCTCTATTATAATAAGTTTTCCTTTTGCCATTTCATTTACCTCAAAATTTTTATGGTCTTAAGCTCAGTATCTGCTGGGCCTACTATCCTTGCACCCTTAGCCTGACGGTCTCTTATATACTCGATAATTTCAGGTGTAATGTACTCACCAGGACACAGCACAGGTACTCCCGGAGGATAGAATATTACTGTTTCACCCGAAACTAAACCGCCTGCCTTATCAAAGTCCATCTTTACCTTATTGGCAAAGAAGGAACGTCTTGGATTAGCTGACATCTTTGGAATAGGGAGAACTGGCACCGGCTCTGAAAATTCCTCATTTATTTCCCGGCTCTCATCATAGCGCATATCGGAAAGATTCTGCAAAGCTTCTACCAGCTTAATGCATTCCTGCTCAGTATCAGCAATAGAAATGATAAACAGAATATTTCTTGGGTCGGAAAGCTCGCACTGAACACCAAACATAAAGCGGAGCATAGTCTCTGCCTCTGGGCCTGGTAAATCTATTCCTTCTAAATTGACAGTAATCTTAGTCGGGTCTAATTTATATGCCCATGGTGTTCCTAATATTTCATCACCAACACAGTAAAGACCAGGAATTTTATTTATCTTGCTGCGCACCCAGTTAGCTAAATTAACCGCTCTAGCCGCCAGCATAAATCCTGATTCTGCCATCTGAAGGCGGGCTATGTCAAGCGAAGCTAATAAAAGCTGGTTTGGGCTGGTGGACTGAAGAAGTGCCGCCGCTTCACGTATTCTTTCTGACGAAACTCTGTCACTGCCGATGTGAAGCATGGAGGTCTGTGTCATTGAGCCTAATAATTTATGGGTACTCTGACAAACCACATCTGCACCGCACTCCAATGCCTGTGGCGGTAAGCCCTGAGAAAATCTCAAATGCGCACCATGAGCCTCATCAACTAAAAGAAGCATATTTCTCACGTGGAGCATTTCTGCCAAAACCCTTAAGTCAGTAGCTACACCATAATATGTAGGGTAAACCACTACCATAGCCTTGGCATCAGGATTTGCCTGCAATACCTTCTTTACCTTTTTAGGGCTAAGACCCAGAGTAATACCCAGCTGATGATGTATCTCCGGCTGAATGAAAACTGGCTTTGCACCTGCTAAAATAATGCCTCCGATAATGGAGCGGTGTGCATTTCTAGGTACAATTACCTTATCGCCGTGCTTAAGTGTACCCAAAAGCATAGCATGAATTGCGCCAGTAGTACCATTTATCATAAAGAGTGTTTCTTTTGCACCCCAAAGCTCGGCTGCTAAGGTTTCTGCTTCCTTGATACAGCCGGAAGGTGCATGAAGGTCGTCAAGCTCCTCCATCAGGGAAACCTCCTGACGAAGTCCCTCCTCTGTAATTAATTTTTTTAATAATGGATGAGCACCCAATCCCTGCTTATGACCCGGAGTATGAAAAGCAAGGGCGCCGTCCCCTGCATATGCCTCCATAGCCTCGGAAATCGGCGCCTCGTTCTGTGTTCTCTTAGCTTTCTTATTCACAACTTTCACCTAAATTCATTTCTTCTGCACATCTGGATATGGCATTTTAATATGTACCTTAGTACCCTTGCCTGGCTCAGAAAGAACCGTCAGTATAGCACCGATAATACTTGCTCTCTCCTCCATGCCTAAAATACCAAAATGTCCATTGCCTTCGCTGTTCTTGCGTTCTTCTTCCATTGCTGCCATATCGAAGCCTTCGCCCTCATCAGCTATTACCATAGCAAGATGGTCTGGAGCAAACAGCATACGTACCTTGGCATTGGTAACACCAGAATGACGGTAAACATTGTTCAGAGCTTCCTGAATCATACGGAATAAGCATACCTCAACATGCTTATCCAATGGATGTGACTTGCCATCCACCTGAAAATCTGTCTTTAGCAAGTTTCTTTCATCCAGCTTGTTAATCAGCTGGCGAACAGCAGGTACTAAGCCCAAATCATCCAGTGACATAGGTCGCATGTCAAAGATAATCTGACGCACATCAGTAAGACAGCTTCTAATCTGTCTGCGAAGCTCCTGCATGCCATGCTTAGCCTCATCAGGCTTGATATCTACCAGACGCTCGCAAATGCTGGCCTGATAAATAAGATTTGCCATCTGCTGAGCAGGGCCGTCATGAATTTCACGGGAAACCCTGAGTCGCTCGTCTTCCTGTGCCTTGATAATCTGCACACCCAAAAACTTGTTCTTGGAGGCGATTTCCATCTTAGTAACCATGTCGCTGAGCTGAGATGTCATATAAGTCATGACAGTACCCAGCTTTGTGGCTAAATGCTCTGCCGCTACGAGGGTTCGCTCCATATTGCGAAGCTGTAATTCCAGTCGGTCACGCTGCTTCCTGGCCTGATATTCCTTTTCCTTTGCTACACCCAGACGCACCTGTACGTCCTTTACGGTCTCATAGCTTTCACGGATTTTATCCTCAGAATAATTGGCAAAGTTACTGCTGACTCGCACCAGCTTAAGCTTTTCCCTATTCTCCTGAGCAGCCAGGTTGTCTACCTCATCTTGAAGCTGACGAGTAATTTCCTTCAGTTCTTCGAGATTCCGACGGCTCTCCTCAACCTCGCGCTTTGTGCTTTCGTAAATCTCGAAAATCTGACCCTTACTATTTTCCATAGCAGCACAAGTCTTTTTGAACACAGACTCCAGCGCAGAGTTATTGCCATCTGCCTCTATACCGAGGTCTTTTTCTAAACTGCTTGTATTATTTTCTAAAACTGCACGTCTTGTTGCCATAGCTATCTCCAAATAAAAAAAATACTTCTTCTTTATATTCTACACTAAACTTTAGTTTTTGGCAAACATTTCCTTGACATTTTTTAATAAAAAATTTTTTAACACAAAAGACGTTTCCAGTACGCAAATCTTCCGACTAAAAACGCCTTTTCCTATTTCTGTTATCTATGTCATCCTACAGCAATATCACTGCTTACAGCTATATTATCCTCATATACGATGGTATCTGCCGGTGGAAAGCCATTGAAGCTGGTAGCCGCTGAGGTGGAATACGCCCCGATATTTGGCACCATTATCCTGTCGCCAATTTCCAGCTTAGGTGCCGGCAAATCTCTTGCTACTACATCAATAGAGTCACAGCTTGGGCCCACGAAGGTAGATGGAACGACTTTTTCCTGTGCCTTATCTGCTGGCATTTTCATTTTAAAGTTCCAATGGTCAAACATAAGTCCGTTGAAGGAACCGTAAAGTCCATCATCCAATACATACCAAGGCTGGCCATTTCTCATTTTGGTGCCAATGACAGAAGTCACGAGATTTACGGCAGTACCGCACATAAAACGGCCCGGCTCAGACCATATCTCTGTATCTGGAAACAGCTCATCGAGCTTTTCTCTTAAAATATCAGTCATAGAATCTACATCGACGGCTTCCACCTTCTCATTAGGTACTGGCAATCCACCGCCAATATCCAATGCAGTAAGGTGCATTCCCTGTATTTCTGCCTTATCAAAAAGCTCACGGCACATTTCAAGAGCAGTTATATACGCATCTGCACTCAAAGACTGACTTCCTACATGGAAACAGATACCTGCTGGGATAAGCCCATTGTCCTTTGCCAGCTGCAAAAGCTGAAGTGCCTGCATAGGAGCCGCCCCGAACTTTTCATTCAGATTTACTACAGCATCTTTATTTTCAACTCTTACTCTCACCAGCACCTTGGCACCAGGAGCATAAGAGGCAAGCTTATGAATTTCGCTTTCATCATCGAAGGTGAACTTGTCTACGCCTAAATCATGAGCAAGCTTAATGCCTGATAGGGTCTTAACGGGATTTGCATAAACCATGCGGCTGCCGGAAATACCAAGAGCATTAAGTGCCCTCATCTCACCCGGAGAAGCCACATCAAAATTAGAACCGAGATTAGCCAGCTGTAAAAGTACCTCTGGAGTGGAATTGGCTTTCATGGCATAAAATACCTTTACCCGTGGCAGCTGTTTTTTAAGATACAAATAATTTTCCTGCACCTTGTTAAGAGAAATTACCATAAAAGGCGTCTCAAAACGGTCTGCCAAAAAGTTCTTCTCATCTTCAGTTAAATGAAAGTTTCTGTTCATAGCTTATTATAACATCTCCTTAGTTCTCATGAGGTTCCTTGCGGTTTCCCCATGCAGTGCATCTAAGCTTTGTGCACTGTCTTTGCATTTTTGTTTTCTACCAATGAAGTATATACCTATTGTCCATAAATTGCAATACCTTAATTTTCCGCACGAAAAGAAAGCTACAAAAGTCCTAAAAAACTCTTGCAGCTCTCTGTTATCTATTTACTTTTTCAAAAAATTTTAATCTAAATCTTCACCATTGGAAGCAATTACCTTCTTGTACCAGAAGAAGGAATCCTTACGGCTTCTAGAGAAATCACCAGTACCATCATCATGGCGGTCAACATAGATAAAGCCATAACGCTTA
>CALZDE010000140.1 GCA_945637225.1 uncultured Selenomonadaceae bacterium | reverse complement strand
TTATAATAGGGAGAAGTTATTTTATGAATAATTGGGCTGTGGTTTATACATCAGTAACAGGAAATACTGAAAAATTAGCAAAGGCAATGGCAGAAGAATTAGGCTGTGACTGTTTTACTACAGATAATGCACCAGAGGATTTGAGTAAATATGACGTTATTGTGGCTGGCTATTGGCTTCGTCTTGGTGGTCCAGCAGATAAAATGAAGGCGTTTTTACAAAAAATTAATAATAAAACGGTAGTATTTTTTCAGACACATGGAGCTTATGCTGGTAGTGAACACGCGATTACATCATTTGCACGTGCTGGCAGTATGTTAGGCGAAGATTGTTATGTACTGGGGACATTTAGCTTACAGGGTGAATTAAATCCTGCCCTTATTGCCAAGAGAAGCAATATGCCACAGGATAAACATCATGGTGCTACACCAGAAAATATTGCCCGTTGGGAAGCCGCTAAGGGACATCCTGATGAAAATGATTTAATAAAGGCGAAGGAATTTATTCGTGAAATGACAGGAAGATACGCAAGAATGCTTCAGCGAATGAAAAAGTAATTATGCAATAAAAAGGACTGGGAGAACGAAAATAACGTATATCTCAGCCCTTAATTTTTAGTTGTTTCCTGTGACAAGCTGCTTCAAATTAGCTTTTTTCAATACATGATTAGCACAATTTTTCAGTAAGCTATCTACTGTACCAATAAGTAAGAAGGTATCATTGTAATAATCGTGATATTTGTAGGTTTGAACAGTACCTGTACTTTTATCATATACAAAAAGCTCCATAATAGCTCGGCTCACCATGACATTACCATCAAATCCTAGTGAGAAAGTTTCCTGAGAGCAGGATTTAGCTATCGGCAGAATAAATATGTCGGCATTTATTTCCTCAGCAGAAGCTTTAACAGCATCCTTTATATCGGCTTTTTTGTTAGTTGTTTTCATATCATGGTAATTTTTATTAAATGCAGCAACTGACGTTTCAGGTGGAATTTCCTCTGTTATTTTAAGGAGTCCATTCAATGGAATGTGTATTTCACGCTTAAAAAGCTGGTTTAGAGCTTTTTCTTCTGATTCTGAGTGATTCCAATGGCAATATAAATGCATGACTGGCAGAAGTGCTACCCGTTTAGCGGTATTATTTTCAGCGGCTAAAGCTGTAGAATTAACGGCTACGATTAGCGAAATCATTGATAGAATAATAAATTTTTTTAATGAAAACATTAAAAACACCATCCCTTAGTTATAATTTACTGATATATTTTATATTACACTATTTTTATCATTTATGCAACTAATTTATTTATCTATTGATTAATTAATAAATTTGATGTAAAATATGATAATAGTAGTGCTTATTTCTATGAAAATATACAGTTTATGATGAAAGAAGGAAATGATTATGTTACCAAAAGACCCTTTTATGCTGCTCAGTATGATTAATATGAAATTGCGTGACCAGTACAGCTCTATTGATGAACTTTGTGATGATATGGATGAGGATAAAAATGCAATTGATAAAAAGCTGGAAGCGGCAGGTTTTACATATGACAGTGAAACAAATCAGTACAGATAGGATATGATGATAAATAATGTCTGTACTTAAAAAATATGAGTATATTTTAGGCAAGTAAAAGAATATAACGGACAAAATAAAAAGCTCTCTGCTAGTATTATTGAATAATCCTAACAGAGAGTTTTTGCTTTAGGCTATAAATAAAAATAAATAGATTATTAAGAGTTATTTTTTACAAAATCTATGGCAAAGTTTGTACATTCTGCAATACCATCAGCATCTGGTTCATTATTGATGATTACGCCATCACCAAATACCTTGGCACCAGCATTTTTGCAACGCTCCAGCCATGCCTGCATCCATTCACCGCTTCCCCATCCATAGGAGCCAAAAAGACCAACAGGTATACCTTTCAGCTTGGTTTCTGCATTGGCAAAGAATGGTTCAAACTCAGCTTCTTCCAATACTTCACAGCCCATAGCAGGACATCCGAAAAGAAAACCATCGTAAATCCCCATGGTTTCATAATTATAATCGCGTACTTCAAATAATCTGACCTCTGCACCCGCATTTTTAGCTCCTTCAAGCATAGCATTTGCCATAGCTTCAGTATTTCCAGAACCAGACCAATAAACAATTGCAATTTTCATAAATAAACTCCTTTCAATTTAGCTGGCAGGACAAAGCACTGATTCTATGCTGCCACCAGATTTTATTATTTTCCAGACATGCTTTGTACATTTTGCATAACTGGCGAAAAGTTTCCTTGCAGAATCCTCATTATGGTATACCTTCCAATAACCACAGCAAAGATAATCCTGTCCATGATGTTCGATAAATGACAGTACATCCTTAGGAGGATAGCCGAGAAAAAGTCCTATTTCATGCGGAAAGCTTTGACAGTGAGCAATCCTCTGCTTCAAATGGATCAAAAGCTTTTTTAATTCTTCAGTGGAAGGATAATCATATTGTTGGAGCATTTCTCTAACCTGTGGTGAGTTGAAGAGTATTTTTAGGATTTTAGGACGGTAGAACAAGATTAGAACATGTTCTCTTTGTCGGGCAAGCTCCATAAATAAAATTCCTTTGCACTTGAAACAGCTTTTATAACTGCTTAACGTTGATTTTAATACTTTTTCGTCAGCTTCAGTTTTTACTGAGAAAGATACCATGCTGGCGGATTTTAGACCTGTCAGGGTAGGTGCACAATAATATACTAATGTTTCTTCAAAGCTCATGCTATGCCTCCTTTTTGAGAATTATTTTCATGTATGGATGTATTATAGCATATGTGATAATGATTTTCAATACCTTTTATAAAAATTTTGAAAATGTGCAATAAAAAAGCTTTTATATATTTGATTTACCTATTGAGTAAACATCAATACAAAAGCTGATTTATATAAAAAAATTTAAAATTGATGATGTAACAGTTATTGCATTTTGTTATTTTCTGGTATAATAGTAGCCATAGCATAAAACTCCTTTTTGTATGTTTTTGGTGGTACTTAAATTATACCAAAATTGGAGGTTTTATGCTATATTTTTATTTACGAAGCCCGTAAAATCAAGGTCTTACAGTACTTTTTTATGTGGGAAGGTTGAGTCACATTTTTAAAGTAAATTTATTAAATGTATTATCTAAGAATCGATCGAGTTCAACATATCCAGGATAAAGGTGTTCTTTCTTTTTAAAAAATTTATTGTGAGACATATTATCTCTATGCAGTAGCTCATGGTAAATTACGAATTTAACCACTTCTCTAGGAACGTCAGGTGAATTTAGCAGAGAATTAATCAATATTCTACCACCAATGGTATATTGTCCAAAGAAATTACGACAAGGTTTTGAAGTCCAGTGTACGTATTCAATGCCATCATATGTCCCACCAAACATTTCGTTGACAACTTCTTTATAAAGCTCCTGAAGGTCATAGGCAGGTGTAGGATTATATGGTATTTGTTCTGGTGGGAATAAAACTAGTTTTGTATCTGGTACATATCCTTGATTAATACTGGTTATACATGTCATCACTCCATTGTAAAAGTCTACAAAACCACCATAGACAGAATCAATTATTTCTGTATTATCAGAATATATATTTTGGATATGAGGATAAAGTTCAGCTAATCCAATATTATCCTGCAATAGCTGCTTGGCTATTTCCATGACATCAATAGCATCGAGTTCGTTTAGTGGATGGTATTCAGGTACACCAGCCAGTAGGTAGTGTTTTATAAAACGATCGATGTCACGCATATATGGTGGGAAGGACAAATCGCAAAAGAATTTTCTAAAAAGCCGAGGAGTTTCTATAGCATAGCTTTGGGGATCTTTGGAGTTAAGAAATCTGGTAAGCTCTGCATAAGCATCTTCTTGACCAGAAAATACGAGAATTTTATCATCATTCCCAGACCTGGAACAGTCATACCAGCCAACAGGTAATCCCTGAATCATGCTCAGACTGCTATCTCCATGGTATGCTATTCCCTTATAGATATCAAGAATGAGTTGTAATGGATATCTTTTTACTTCTCTTGCTTTTCTAGGTGTTTTTTCTGGCAATTCTTCTGCATCGCGCATAATTACTTCAGGATTTAACCATTTATTGAAAACATCCCATTTATCACAGAAATCAACAATATAAGCAATAGCTGTACCTTGCGCTTTAGGACCACGGAGACCACGACCAATCATTTGAACTAGCAGACCTTCACTTTGGGTAGGACGTGTCAGGAAGATGGTTTGAATTTTAGGTACGTCACTTCCCTCAGTAAGAATGTTAATGTTGATAAGGACATCAATGCGGTCAGCTTGAAAATCACGGATAATCCTGTCATTATCATCTTTTCCCGAATAAATAAAATCAGCTTTTACGCCAGCTTTTTTGAAATCCTTGCAGAGAGTTACACAATGCTCAACATTTAATGCAAATATCAATGTTTTTCCATATTGCTTGCGATTATCTAAATACGTCTTTACAATGAGTTTATTACGTTTAGCAGAATTAGCTACTTTTTGGATAACAGAAGGAGGCAATTCTCCATAGCGTTTAATAAGCTTACCTTCATCAACAGTGATTTTGGGTTCAAAGTTAATATTGGTGTTTATCTGCTGAAATTGAGGCTCAGCTAGAATTCTTTTAATGATTAACTCATTCATGGAAATATCATATATAATATGTCGATTAAAGATATTATATAGTATTTGACTTTCTTTATCTGTGCCACGGATAGGCGTTGCTGTTAATCCCAGTAGCAATGTGCCTTTTCTTTGCTGATAAATATAATCCATAATTCGCTGATATGATTTTGCTACAGAATGATGTGCTTCATCAATAACAACAATAACCTTTTTACCTAATATTGGCTGTAGATATGGCAGATTGCGGAACCCAGATTGAACACTTATGATGATAACATTATCTGTCTTATCGGCAATCTTAATATTGCTGTGTTGACCAGATACACAGGTTATTGTGAATTTATCAGATTTTGGTTTACTGTCTTTTATCAGACTGCAGTTATTTACAAAAGCATCTGCTGCCTGGTCCACTAGCATATGACGATGGGTTAGCCAGATAACCTGATAGCCAGAGGGAATCATATATTTTAGCAGGAAATACGTTGCAGTTTTTGTCTTACCGCTGCCAGTAGGCATGACAAGCAGTCCTGCTCTTTTTTTATTTATCAAATAATCATTTTCTAGGCATGATACAGCTTCTTTCTGGAAATCGTACAGAGGAACATCATTGCAAATTGTATTTTGTAAATCTATTGACATCGGCAGCTTAAATGGAGAATCATATTCCAATTTAGTATAGCCACATCCAATCTCCACTAGAGCTGTTGAATAAGCTGCCGTAAATTGATGTGACAGTGGCATTGAGCGTAATTCAGTCATGATAGCTCTAGAGTCTACAGACCTTTTATGGGTTATGTATTTATAGACAGATTTGGCTATATTTGGATTAGGCTGTAAAATAAGATCCTCTATTTCGGTGCGATAAGTGCTAACAAATGTAGGGGTAGGAAGTCCAGAAATATTATCCATATATGGGATAAGGAGATCTATGTCCTCAATATCCGTGGAAGGCTTAGAATCACTAGGAGTTTTATCGTTATAAACAACACTACGAATAAAATCCTCATTAAAATTGCTCCAGTAAAAATTATTACTCATGTTATCACCTCAAATTTCAT
>CALZDE010000139.1 GCA_945637225.1 uncultured Selenomonadaceae bacterium | reverse complement strand
TGTCATAGGAAGAAAATGCTTGTTGCATTTTCATGATTGAGGGCGTTATAAATTTTTCAAAATATCTTAAAAAAAAGAAGGTTTTTAGGATTTCGTGTCGAATACATACAAAGATAGATATATTATGTTTGGTTAATAAAAGCAGGCTACTATCTAGTGATGACTTTTTTGATATTTGAGGGGGATACAAACAATGGCTTTAGAGCAGACAGATCAGAATGTATTAGTTGAGGAAATTGCGATTTCTACCCAGACCGTTTATCTTGCAGTTGAGCAGCTGGCACGCAGCGCAAGTGAGTTAGCAACTGCAGGTCAGCAGTCTGTTAAGCAGGCAAAGCTTCTGATGGAGAAGAATGCAGAGACTATTAAGGTTATTGATTTCATTACCGATATTGCTGAGGAGACTAATCTTTTAGGTCTTAATGCGGCTATTGAGGCAGCTCGTGCAGGTGAGCAGGGCCGTGGCTTCGCAGTCGTAGCTGAGGAAGTTCGTAAGCTGGCAGAGCAGTCCCGTGAGGCTACTGAGCGTATTCAGCGCACTCTGAACGAGATGAACAAGGCTGTAGGTGATATCGCTAAGACCATCGAGACTACTGGTTCTATCAGCCAGCAGCAGGCAGCATCCACCGCTGAGATTACCGAGAACCTCTCCCGTGTAACCAAGGCAGCTGAGGATCTGAAGAAGTATCTCCAGCAATAATTCAATAGAAGAACATTGATTTTTAGAGGCGGAGCCATGTGTTTTGGTTTCGCCTTTTTTGTGCGTTATTTACCATAGAACGTAGTTTTCTTGAAAAAAATCAAAATTTTTTGCATTGACTTATTGACTTTTTGTTTTTTTAGGTGTATTATAATTACATAAGTTAGCACTCAGCAACTTAGAGTGCTAACAGCAGGAGGTAATTACGATGCAGGGTGAGCTGGACGAAAGAAAACAACGAGTGTTGCAGGCGGTTGTTCAGGACTATATAGAGTCAGCCGAACCAGTAGGGTCCAGAACCTTGGCACGCAAATATGATTTGGGTGTCAGCCCGGCAACTATTCGCAATGAGATGGCAGACTTGGAAATGTTAGGCTATCTTGAGCATCTCCATACATCTTCTGGCAGGGTGCCATCAGCTAAGGGATATAGGCTTTATGTAGATTCCCTTATGCCGGTACAGCCTATGTCAGATGAAGAAAAAGCAATAATCGATAAGTGGTATAAGACAAAGGTTCAGCATATTGATCAGGTTTTTCAGGAAACAGCAAAGCTTATTTCCAAAATGACAAAGAATGTTTCCATGGTGCTGGCACCACAGATTTCCAGAGCGGCTTTTCGCTGTATGCAGTTTCTTCCCCTTGATGACCATCGGGTAATAGCTGTTATTATGACGGATGCTGGATTTGTTGAAAATCATATTGTGGAAATGCCAGTGGGAGCTGCCTTTGAGGATTTCCAGCGCATGGCTGGGGTTGTGAATAAGAGCCTGACAGGAAATACTTTGCGGGCTATTCATGGCGGTAATCTCAAGAAGGTAAGAGATGAGATTGGTGATGCTGGGCTTTATGAGTCGGCACTTTCCCTTATAGGCAAGGCTTTAGATACCGAAAGGAAGGAACGTCTTTACCTCGGTGGTACAAGCCAGCTTATGGAACAGCCGGAATTTCACGATGTGGACAAGGTGAAGGAGCTTCTTCTCATGCTAGAGGAAGATCAGCTTATGAAGGATATTCTTCATGCTCACTTAGGTGAGGGTCTCAGCGTGTCAATCGGCAGGGAAAATGAGTACAGTGGTATTCAGGATTGCAGTATTATTACAGCAACTTATCACTTAGACGGTGAGCTGCTGGGGTCATTAGCAGTTTTGGGACCTACCCGCATGGAGTATGGCAAAACCGTATCGCTTCTTAATTATATGAATCAGAATCTCACTCAAATCATAAAGCGGTTTAAGTGGTAGTGTAATGATTCGGTGTGGCAAACGTAAAAAGGAGTAAAGGGCGTAATGCCTTTCTGGGATAAATTATTTAGAAAAAAGGGGGCTGACCCAATGGCAGATGAGCAGCAGAACGTAGAGAATACCGCAGAGGATACTGAGGTAAAGGTTGATACTGAAGCAGAAGTAAAGGCTGAAGCTGAGGCACAGACTGAGGGTGCTGAGGAAAAGGCAGATAATAATAGTGAAGTTGAAGCATTGAAGGCTAAGGCAGCAGAGACTGAGGATAAACTTCTGAGGCTGAGAGCAGATTTTGAAAACTTCCGTCGCCGTACTCGTCAGGAAAAGGAAGAACTGGGAAATTCTGTTGAGGCAGAATTTGTTAAGAACCTGCTTCCTCTGATTGACAACTTTGAGCGTGCGATGGCTGCTGATACTACTGATGTAGAGACCTTTAAAAAGGGTATGATTATGATTCAGAAGCAGTTGATGGATGCCTTGAAGAATAAGGGGTTAGAGCCTATTGAAGCCAAGGATGCAAAGTTTGATCCAAACTTCCATCAGGCTGTAATGCGTGTGGAAAATCCTGATTTAGAGGATGATACTATTGCCATGGAAATGCAGAAGGGCTACATGGTCAAGGGCAAGGTAATCCGTCCTGCTATGGTTCAGGTTGTTTCTAATTAGCAGGCGTATCACTTTAGGAAAGTTTCTAGTATATAATAATTAAGTAAAAACACTTTTAGGAGGAAATATATTATGTCTAAGATTATTGGTATCGATTTAGGTACTACTAATTCCGTTGTATCTGTTATGGAAGGCGGCGAGCCTACCGTTATCACCAACCCTGAGGGTAGCCGTATCACCCCTTCTGTTGTTGGTTTTTCTAAGACTGGCGAGCGTTTAGTTGGTCAGCTGGCAAAGCGTCAGGCTGTTTCCAATCCTGACCGTACCATCGCTTCCATTAAGCGTCACATGGGCGAGAAGAACTACACCGTTACTATTGATGGCAAGAGCTACACTCCACCTGAGATTTCTGCTATGATTCTGCAGAAGCTGAAGGCTGATGCTGAGGCTTACTTAGGTGAGACTGTTACTGAGGCAGTTATTACCGTTCCTGCATACTTCAACGACAGCCAGCGTCAGGCTACTAAGGATGCAGGCCGTATTGCAGGCTTAGATGTTAAGCGTATCATCAACGAGCCTACCGCAGCTGCTCTGGCTTATGGTGTAGATAAGGGTTCTTCCTCTCAGACCATCATGGTTCATGACTTAGGCGGCGGTACCTTCGATGTATCTATTCTGGAAATTGAGGATGGTACTTTCGAGGTTCTGGCTACCAGCGGTGATACTCACCTCGGCGGTGACGATTTCGACCATGCAGTATTCAACTGGATGGTAAGCGAGTTCAAGAAGGAAAATGGCGTAGACCTGTCCGCAGACAAGATGAGCGCTCAGCGTGTATTAGAGGCTGCTGAGAAGGCAAAGTGCGAGCTCTCCAACATGATGGAGACCAATATCAACCTGCCATTCATCACTGCAAGTGCTGCTGGTCCTCTCCATTTAGATATGACTCTGACCCGTGCAAAGTTCAACGAGCTGACTGCAGACCTCATTGAGCGTACTATGGGCCCAGTTCGTAAGGCTATGTCCGACGCTGACCTGACCGTTGACAAGATTGACAAGATCGTTATGGTTGGTGGTTCTTCCCGTATTCCAGCAGTTCAGGAAGCTGTTAAGAAGTACTTAGGCAAGGAGCCATTCAAGGGCGTAAATCCTGATGAGGTTGTATCTGTAGGTGCATGTATTCAGGGTGGCGTTCTTTCCGGTGAGGCTGGTACCAGCGATTTGTTACTGTTAGACGTAACTCCACTGTCTCTGGGTATTGAGACTCTGGGCGGCGTTTGCACTAAGCTGATCGACCGTAACACTACTATTCCTACCAAGAAGAGCCAGGTATTCTCCACCGCAGCTGACAATCAGCCAGCAGTTGATATCCATGTACTGCAGGGTGAGCGTGAGATGGCAGCAGACAACAAGACTCTGGGCCGTTTCAGCCTGACCGACATTCCACCAGCTCCACGTGGTGTTCCTCAGATTGAAGTTACCTTCGATATTGATGCTAACGGTATCGTAAATGTATCCGCTAAGGACCTCGGTACTGGCAAGCAGCAGAAGATTACCATTCAGTCCGATTCCGGCATGAGCAAGGAAGATATTGACCGCATGGTTAAGGATGCTGAGGCACATGCAGCTGACGATAAGAAGCGTAAGGAAGGCATTGAGGTTCGCAACAATGCAGAGTCTCTGGCATATCAGGCAGAGAAGACCCTGAAGGACTTCGGTGACAAGGTTGATTCTGCTAAGGCTAGCGAGATTAACGCAGCTATTGAGAAGGTTCGTGAGGCTCTGAAGGGCACTGATAACGATGCTATTAAGAGTGCTAGCGAGGCTCTCCAGAAGCTGGTTTATGAAGTAAGTGCGGCAGCTTATCAGCAGGCACAGCAGGCTCAGCAGCAGGCTGGCGGTGAAGGTGCACAGCAGGCTAAGGCTGACGATGATGTAGTTGATGCTGATTATACTGAAGTAAAGGATAAATAATTCCTTATCTGAAGAAATATATTAAGAGATAGATAGCGAGGGCTGTTGTCAAGAAGGTAATACCATTTTGCAGCAGCCTTTGTGTCGTTATATTATTTAAGGTGGTAAAAATGAGCGAAAAGCGTGACTATTACGAGGTACTGGGTGTTCAGAAGGGTGCCTCTGATGATGAAATAAAGAAGGCTTACCGTAAGAAGGCAAAGGAATATCATCCTGACCGTAATAAGGATAACCCTAAGGCAGCAGAGAATAAAATGAAAGAGGTTAATGAAGCCTATGACATTTTGAAGGATCCTCAGAAAAAGGCGGCTTACGACCAGTATGGTCATGATGCTTTCCGCAACGGTACTGGTGCTAGTGCAGGAGCTGGTGGCGGTTTTGATGGTTTTGAAGGCTTCGGCGGTTTTGAAGATATCTTTGGCAGTTTCTTTGGTGGCGGTGCCAGACAGCGCCGTAATGGGCCGGAGAGAGGTGCTGACCTTCGTTATGACATGGAGCTTGAGTTTACTGAGGCAGCTTTTGGTGTTAAGAAGGAAATCAATGTACCAAGAAATGAAATCTGTGATGAATGTGGCGGTAATGGTGCAGCTAAGGGCACTTCTCCAGAAACCTGTCCAGACTGTCATGGTTCCGGTCAGGTTCAGAAGGCTGTCAACACTCCATTTGGCCGTATGGTAAGTGCTACTACCTGTGGTCGCTGTGGCGGTACTGGCAAGATTGTTAAGAATCCATGTAAGAAGTGCGCAGGCAAGGGTATCCGCAGAGTTCAGCGCCGTATCAATGTAAACATTCAGGCTGGTGTAGATAATGGTTCCCGTGTAAGAATCCCAGGGGGCGGTCAGGCAGGCATACGTGGCGGTGAAAACGGTGATTTGTACATCTTCTGCTATGTAAAGCCACATGATATTTTTGAACGTGATGGCTATGATGTTTCCTGTGAGGTGCCTATTTCCTTCGTTCAGGCTGCATTAGGTGATGAAATTGAAGTACCTACCCTTTACGGCCCAGTAAAGATGACTATTCCAGCAGGCACTCAGACAGGCAAGACCTTCCGCTTGAGAGAAAAGGGCATTAAGCATGTAAGAGGTAACGGTATCGGTGATGAGCATGTAAGAGTAAAGGTACTGACTCCTCAGAAATTGTCTGACAGACAGAAAGAACTGCTGAAGGAATTTGCTGACCTTAGCGGTGAGAAGGTCAATCCAGAGCAGACCAGCTTTCTTAACAGAATTAAAAAGATGTTTCAGGACTAAGTTTAAGTTTTGGAAATAAAATAAGAGGTCAT